>DASWSZ010000112.1:0-19459 GCA_036402395.1 Methylophilus sp. | reverse complement strand
ACCTCGGTATGTTTATTATTTGCAACAATAATTGTAGTTGCTATTCCGTTTAGTTTAGGCACTTTTGCTTTTGCTTGTTTCTTGGTTTTTATGGGTGCTGCTCTCTGGATTGATTATACAAAACCTTTAAGCGCTCAAAATTTAAGCCCTGCACAACGCAATCTAGCTAAGGTAGCCGTTTGGGGTTTGGTAATATTGTTCGTCACTATGTTTGTTTATAGTCTTTTTAATGTTGAGGTTCACTTAAATGGCAGAGGTTTTGTTCAACTCATTACAGCTCTGTTAAAGGCTCTGTAATGTTAAAGCCTAACCCATCATTCAAGCGGGACTGGCTAAAGCCAGCCCCTTAATTCAAACGATAGTAATAAAACAACAATAAAGGTAGAGAGTAATGAAGAAACAAAATTCCAATATTTCACCAGTTCAAACAGCTAAGGTTTTTGCTGTGGTTTACTTTATCATGAGCTTACCTATTGTAGGTTTTATGGCAATTAGCTTTGCTTTTGCGCCTACACCAAGAGCTCCAATGGGTTTATTATTGGCTTTACCTTTTATTTATCTAATTTTTGGGTTTATTTTCACAGCTATTGGCGCGTGGGTTTATAACTTAGTTGCTGGTTGGGTTGGTGGCATTGAGTACACATCAAATGAGCAAGCCTAACCCATCATTCCAGCGGGACTAGATAAATAGCCCCTTTATTCATGCTTTAGGCGACGAGTGCCGTTTTTAATACTGGAGGTAAGCATGAAGAAGACCCTTAATTTTTCAATCTCCATTCAATCCCCGCGCAGTGTTGTGTGGGATACCATGCTCAGCCAAGAGGGCTATCGAGCTTGGACTGCAGCGTTTATGGAGGGCTGTTACTTCTCCGGCTCATGGGAGCAAGGCAGCAAGATTCAGTTTCTGGCGCCAGATGGTGCGGGCGGTGGTGGAATGACAGCGGTCATCGCTGAGAATAGGCCTTACGCCTTTATATCGATAAAGCACTTGGGTGAGGTGAGCGCAGGCGTGGAAGACACAAGCAGTGCAAAAGTGTTGGCGTGGGCACCTGCTTATGAAAATTACTTATTTATAGAAACAGACGGCGGCACTGAGATTAAAGTCAGCCTAGATACGCTCTCTGAACACGAGGCGTATATGAACGAAACGTTTCCAAAGGCGCTCGCCCTTCTTAAAAACTTGTGCGAGCGCAAGTTGTAAAGTAACGCCGAAGTCTTACCTCATGTCTAACGTTAAGGCACATATGAAAGCATTTATTGTTAAGCAATATGGTAAAGACGGTTTGGTGTTAGCGACCGTGCCTGAGCCAACTGTTGGGCCACAAGATGTCTTGGTTCGGGTGTGTGCAGCCAGCATTAACCCACTAGACAAGATGGTGCGCAACGGCGAGTTCAAGTTGCTACTAAAATACAAAACACCATTTATGCTAGGCCACGATCTTGCCGGAGTGGTAACGCGGGTGGGTGCCGAAGTGCGCGATTATAAGATAGGCGATGAAATCTATGCGCGTCCGCGCGACTTGCGTATTGGTGCTTTTGCAGAATATATCGCCATCGACCAAAGCGACATTGCCCTTAAGCCAGCCGCGCTGACGATGGAAGAAGCTGCAGCGGTGCCGCTGGTAGCACTTGCAGCGTGGCAGGCGTTAGTCGATGTGGCACAGCTCAAGTCAGGCCAGAAGGTGCTGGTGCATGCGGGTGCGGGCGGGCTAGGCTAAACTGTTATCCAACTGGCCAAGCATTTGGGCGCTTACGTGGCCACCACGGCTAACGGCAAAGATGCACAAAAGCTACGCGACCTTGGTGCGGACGAAGTAATTGACTATACCAATACCAACTTTAGCGAAGTGCTCTCGGCTTACGATTTGGTGATTGACGCGCTTGGTGGTGAAAATCTGGCAAAGTCACTGACCGTGCTTAAATCTGGCGGGCTGGCGATTAGTGTGGTCGGCCCACCGGATGCAGCGTTTGCTGTACAGCTTGGCAGACCATTACTCAAGCCGGTGATGGCGTTGTTAAGTCTTAGGGTGCGCATACAGGCAGGAAAGTTAGGCGTGCGCTACGCCTTCTTTTTTATGCAAGCCAATGGTGCGCAATTAAAAACATTGGCGGCACTCTATGAGGCTGGCACGCTGCGCCCAATCGTTGACTGCACGTTTCCATTTGACCAGACACTACAAGCAATGGCCTATGTAGAATAAGGGCGCGCCAAAGGCAAGGTGGTTGTCACTATGCCGCCTGCAAGCGTGCCCTTAGAGTTTATTTAAACCTTAACGGCTTAGCAGCGCAGCTTATTTTCAAAGCTTAGGCAAAAAGGAAGATGATGACGCTTACCGATGAAAAAATCATTGCATTAAGCAAAACCAAAATATTGCTGCTGGTACTGGGCTCACTTGCATTTGTAGGGATAGGTGTATGGATGGTCTCTATGGATGCAAAGCTAATTGCAGCACAACGCCGTTTTAACAGCCCTTTGTTGATGCATGGCTTGGGCTATCTGTGCATAGTCTTTTTTGGCTTATGTGGTGTTGTCGGCTTAAATAAAGTATGCGATAAAAAACCTGGGCTTATCCTTAATAGTCGTGGCATTACCGACAATACCAGCGGCCTGTCGGCTGGCTTTGTGCCTTGGCATTAAGTTACTGGGTTTGCTATTTATCAAACGCATAAGCAAAAAATGTTAGTGGTGTTGGTGAATAATCCAGAAAAGTATATTGAGATTGGCAGCGCATTTCGGCGCACGTTGATTAAAGCCAGCTACCACATGTCTGGCAGCCCTGTTGTTATTACCCCAAATGCCTTAACCATAAACTTTGAGGAACTACTGAATATTTGCACTGAATACTTTGCAAAATATGGCCATGCCCATTAGGCAATTGATTATTGCGGATGCGCCTAGCGCTTGCTGGTAAATTTAAAGATGCTGATGCTAAAGCGCCAATGATTAAAAAATAGCGCAATGTATACACTCAGTGTTTATCCTGCATTAATAAAGAAAAAAATGGAATCTAACATTATTACCCATGCTGCCCGCGCCACGCTGGATGGCAGCATGCCTTTTGCTGAGATTGTTGGGAAACTGATAGCAGCAGGCGTAGAGTATTACCACGTTGATTATGTGGCTTTGCACATGACTTATTACAGTGCCGCTGGTTACAGTGCTGCTGGCGATGTGATTAAAACCGCAATCGATTACTCAGATTTGCCTGATGTTGCAGCAGATTTTGATGTAAATGCATTGAAAGCGGCGATTGTGGCTAGCCAACAACACGGTCAGCATTACCATGACTTTAGCAAGCGGGTGATGCAAGCTGGGGTGCAAGGCTATTTTGTATTTATTCGCGGCAAGCGCGTCACCTATTTGGGGCGCGCTGGCGATCAACATACTGAGTGGTTTCCGGGCGAAAAACCTTAAAGCACTTCAACCTAGCAACGAGTGGTGCTGTGCGCAAAATACGCAAGGGCTAACCTGTTTTTAGTGTAATTTACTAATTTTTACATATCCCTGCCCCCATCAAAAAGTAGGCGTTTGAGCGCACGCAGACCTTAAGGCGCATGCTATCTAGGCATTTAGCACTGGCTAAAAAAGGCTACATGGATTTGGTTACTAGTCACATACTCTTGTGCCTGCCGCTATGCCTGCGCCATAATTCAGCTAGTCCGCACACTTTTTAGTCACTCCACTTTTTAGGAAACCTTAGCTATGCAACTAAGCACAATGAGAAAAATGGTGGTCACCACCATTGCACTGCTCCTTATTTATCAAGTGGGTACTTTTATTTCTACGCTGTTTGGTGTGGCTTGGGCTGGTACATCGGCGCTGGTGATTGCCGCATTGTCTTACACCTGTGCTAAGCTGGCGCGCACTGGTTCGGGTGAAACCGCTTGGTTTTTGGTGCCTACCCTGCTTTTTACTATATTGCCCATCATTGCAAAAGTATGGATGTTTTTGACCGAAGAGCAAATGTCGCTATTTGATAAAGTGGCTTCAGTAGCACCGTTGCTGATTGGCTTTGTGATTCCAGTGCTACTGTTGTTGCTGGTGTATCACGAGCTGCGTAAACTAACCGTGTCACGCTAAATGACAGCTGAGATAGTCGCTAAATTTGACTTAACGTGAATCTTATCCATTGCCTGCGCTGAGCTTTGTTGTGTAAGATTCATGCAAAATGATTGTTAAGCAATGAAAGTCAGCCATGAAAACGTCCTTTATATTAAGCGCTAGCTTGGCCATACACGCCGCCATTGTGGCGCATGAGGCCGATATCGAGTCATTAGACCGCGCCATTGGTGATGGCGACCATTACATTAATATGAAACGTGGCACCGAAGTCATCGCTAGCCTCTATAACGAGCTATTACCCCTCCCCCCTGACCAAGTGCTGAATAAAATTGGTATGAAATTACTCAGCACCATAGGCGGTGCATCTGGCCCTTTATTTGCCAGCTTTTTTATGAGTATGGGTAAAGTGGCGAAAGAAAACGGTGCAGACACGCCGCTAGAAATGGCCGCTGCCTTTGCCGCCGGTGTGCAAAGCATTATGCAGCGAGGCAAAGCACAAGCGGGTGAGAAAACCATGTTGGATGTGCTGATTCCTGTCTCCACCACGTTCACTACCAGCGCCGCTGCGGGTAAATCGACTATTGAAATCGCCCATGAAATCAAACAAGTAGCAGCGACTGGCTTAGAATCTACGCGTAACCTTATTGCCACCAAAGGCCGCGCGGCTGGGCTGGGCGAGCGTGCCATTGGCCATTTGGATGCAGGGGCTAAAAGCTGCCAAGTGATGATTACAACCGTGTGTGATTTAATGATTAAAGAAGCCTAAGCAGTAAACCCAAGAAGGAAAATAAGCATGAAAAAATTTATCAACAATATAGACAATATGTTGATTGAGAGCTTGTCCGGCTTTGCCACGGCACATGCGGATATTGTGCGCTTGCATGTTGAGCCGACTTTTTTAACACGCACACAAAAAGCCAGCAATAAAGTCGCTATTATTTCTGGCGGCGGTGCTGGTCACGAGCCAATGCATGCTGGTTACATTGGCAAAGGTATGCTAGATGCAGCCTGCCCCGGTCAAGTATTTACCTCCCCTACCCCAGATCAGATGCTGGCAGCAGCAGTGGCAGTGCATGCCGATAAAGGGGTATTGTTTATCGTCAAAAATTACGCAGGTGACGTGATGAACTTTGAAATGGCGGCTGAAATGTTACCGTTTGAGCATGCCACGGTACTCACCAGCGACGACTGCGCGGTGGTCAATAGCACTTACACCACTGGCCGACGCGGCGTTGCCGGTACGGTGATTGTAGAAAAATGTGTCGGCAGCTTGGCCGAAACCGGCGCCGATTTAGCCAGCTGTAAAGCTTTGGGCGATAAAGTGAATCTTCGCACCTCCAGCATAGGCGTGGCGCTGACCAGTTGCACCGTGCCCGCCGCAGGCCGTGCTACGTTTGATATTGCCGACACTGAATTAGAGATGGGCGTGGGCATACATGGTGAGCCGGGGCGCAAACGTGAGACCATGCGCAGTGCAGACGCCATTGTCAAAGATTGCGTAGATGCCATTTTGGCGGATTTTGCGCACAAAGGCTTAACGCCGCAGCAAGACGCGCTAGTATTGGTCAATGGCTTTGGCGCCACGCCATTGATGGAGCTGTACTTAATCTACCATAGCGCCGCCACATTACTCAAAGCACAAGGTGTGAATATCTCACGCGGTTTGGTCGGCAATTACACCACCGCACTGGATATGGCAGGTGCATCGATTACCGTGTGTTTATTGGACGATGAAATTAAGCAACATTGGGATAGCCCTGTGCATAGCGCTGGCTTACGCTGGGGTTGCTAGCTTAATTCAAGCGGGTAGCAAATAACTGCTGCCACAGCGCAATCACACAGGCACGCTCAGTTTCTATTTCAGCCAACGGTACTTTAGCGTCCTTGCCTTGCAGCTTAGTGCTATGAATAATTTTGCGGTAAGTACGATACGCATTGGCGACCGCATCAGCCTGTGCTGGCGTGATTAAACCCAAACCACCCATCACATGCAATAAGCCAATATTACCAATATTTTCAGTGAGTTGCTGGTAGCTTCTGGCATGCAACAGCACTAAATATTGCACCATAAATTCCACATCAATAATGCCGCCAGCATGCTGTTTAACATCAAATACACTGGCATGCGCTGGGTGACTACTACGCATTTTTTCGCGCATGGTCACCACTTCTGTGCTGAGTGTCTGTGCATCACGCGCCTGCAATAAGACTTGCTGACGTATGCCCGCAAATAGCTCACCCACTTGCGCGTCGCCGGCCACATAGCGCGCACGGGTAATGGCTTGATGTTCCCATATCCATGCTTTGTTCAGTTGGTAGTCTTTAAACGCGGCGACACTGCTCACCAATAATCCGCTGTTGCCGTCCGGGCGCAATTGCAAATCAGTCTCGTATAGCAGGCCAGCATTGGTCAGGCTGTTAAACCAGTTATTAATGCGTTGCGCAAAGCGCGCATAATGTTCTGAGGCATATGGGTGGTCATCGTCATATAGGAAAATAATATCTAAATCAGACACATAGCCCAACTCTTTGCCGCCCAATTTGCCATAGCCGACGACGGCAAACCTGGGCGTATCGATATGTTTAAACTTTAACGATTGCCAAATGATTAGGATGCTCACCTGCAATATCATCTGCGCCAAATCGCTGAGGTAATCGGACAGCGTTTCCAGCGAGATCAGTTCTGCCACATCTTGCGCCGCAAAGCGCAGCACAGCGGCATGCTTAAAGTGGCGCATGGCGTCCATTTGCGCTTCGGTGTCGCCTGCCAACTGCTGCATTTTATTGCTTAACTCTAGCTGCATGGCGGCAAAGTCAGGCGCGTCGTATAAGCTATGCGTATCCAGCAACTCATCTAATAAAATGGGGTGCGCCGCCAAATATTGCGCCAACCACGGGCTGGCGGCGCACAGTTTAATCACCAATTTTAAGGCGTCTGGAAACTCTGCCAATAGCGCCAAATAACTGGCACGGCGACAAATGTTTTCTAACAAATTAATGCTGCGTAATAAAGCGGCATCTGGGTTACTAGTGAGTGCTGCTTGGTGTATTAGCATAGGCATTAAGGTGTCCAGCCTAAATTTGCTTTGCTGCGGCAATTGCTGGTAGCGGCTGCTGGCGTGCAAGGCGTGTAAATGTTGATAACTTTGCGCATAGTCAACATAGCCTAAGCTTTGCAGCGTGTGTAGCGCAGTGTCCTCATCTACAGTGCCTTGCCAAATAGCCGCTTCTTGCTCATGTACTTGGTGTTCGGCATCGCTAAAGGTGGCGTCAAAATGTGATTGTATGAGACTGCGATGATGATTGAGCTGCTGTAAAAACGTAGGCCAATCCGCCACATTCATCATTTGCACGATGCGCTGTTTAGTTGCGTCCGACTTAGGTAAATCCTGTGTTTGCTGGTCATCGATATACATTAAACGATGTTCCAGATTGCGCAAATAGACATAACCATCGGTGAGTTGCTGCACTGCTTCTGCACTTAACACACGCTGCTTTGCCAGTAACTGCAACACCTGTAAGGTGGGTTTGATTTGCAAATCCGCATCCTGCCCGCCACGTATCAGCTGAAATACTTGCGCAATAAATTCTACTTCGCGGATGCCGCCGCGACCCAGTTTAATGTTATCCGCTAAGCCACGCTGCATCACATCGCGCTGTATCTGCACTTTTAAATCGCGCATCGAGGCATAGGCGTTAAAGTCTAAATATTTTCTAAACACAAACGGTTTAAGCACTCGCGTTAACGCTTCACTTGGCCCAGCCACCACCCGCCCTTTAATCCAAGCATAGCGCTCCCACTCACGCCCGTAATTCTGGTAGTAATCTTCTAGCGCATCCAAGCAACTAACCAAAGCGCCTTCTGAGCCAAACGGCCGTAAACGCATGTCCACCCTAAATACAAAGCCGTCTTCAGTCACATCATCCAAAGCCGCAATGACCTTTTTGCCAAGCTTGGTAAAAAAATCTTGATTGCTAATGGATTGTGTACTACCGGTTTGGCCTTCTTGGTCCGTTTCGCCCTCTTGCTCATAAGCAAAAATCAAATCAATGTCGGACGACACATTAAGTTCAAACCCTCCCAGCTTGCCCATACCAACGATGATGAGTTGTTGCGGCACACCGGTGGCGCTTTTAGGCACGCCATACTGCGCTACCAACACTGGCTGGTGGAAAGCAATGGCATGATTTAATGTGACTTCGGCGAGTGCTGAAGTAGTGGCTGCTATTTCATAAAAATCGGCTAGGCCATTTAAATCACGGGTAATCATGCGTGCCATCACGCGCTGTCTTAATTGCCGTAGGTGTCGCTTAACATCCAACTCATCTAAACAATTTTGCGTGTTTAGGTAATCAAGCATCTGCGTTGTCTGATACGGTTCATTAACATTTGCTAGCAAATCATGCAGCAGTGCTGCATCTTTAAGCAGCAAACGCTCTAGAAAAGTACTGCATAGTGCTGCATGACGCACATAGCGCGCTGCGCTAGACGTGGCGCGGTTTTCTGTTAGAATCTCAGGCAGTGTCAACATGTGTAAAGGGCTTTTTTTAGGCTAGATTTAAAGCAATCTAATAAATTTAATTATAGGTGTGTTTAGTATATTAGGGGAGTGGTATGGCAATTGAATCGGTACTTCATGAAAATCGTGTGTTCGAACCCAATGCAGCAACGGTGAAAGCCGCTGCCGTCTCTGGCATGGCTGCGTATCAACAGCTATGTGATGAAGCCAATGCAGATTACGAAGGGTTTTGGGCAAAACTGGCACGCGAATTATTGATTTGGCATAAACCCTTTACCAAAACACTCAATGAAGAACAGGCACCGTTTTATAAATGGTTTGAAGATGGCGAACTCAATGTATCGGCCAACTGTTTGGACCGCCATTTAAATACCATCCCCAGCAAAACCGCCATTATTTTTGAAGCCGACAATGGCGATGTCACCACCGTCACTTATAAACAGCTTTACCATCAGGTTTGCCAGTTCGCCAATGGCTTAAAAGCACTTAACTTTAAGTTAGGTGACCGCGTCATTATTTATTTGCCGATGGGCATAGAAGCGGTGGTCGCCATGCAGGCCTGTGCCCGCTTAGGTTTGATTCACTCTGTGGTATTCGGTGGTTTTTCTGCCAAAAGTCTAAATGAACGCATTATTGACGCTGGTGCAGTGGCTGTGATTACTTCGGATGGGCAATTTCGTGGTGGTAAAACATTGCCATTGAAACAAGCCGTGGATGAAGGTATTGCCATGGGCGGCTGTGACAGCATTCAAAAAGTAGTGGTACTTAAAAAAACCGGCCAAGACGTGGCGTGGGCAGACAACAATATTTGGTGGAGTGACTTGATTGCAGGCCAAGCCGATGAGTGTCCACCGGTGATGGTTAATGCCGAGCACCCGCTCTTTTTACTGTACACCTCAGGCTCCACCGGCAAACCCAAAGGTGTGCAACATGCGTCTGCTGGCTATTTGCTGCATGCCATGAACACCATGCGCTGGACCTTTGATGTGAAAGCTGATGATATTTACTGGTGTACCGCCGACGTAGGTTGGATTACGGGCCATAGCTATGTCGCCTACGGTCCATTGGCAATGGGTGCCACACAAATTGTGTTTGAAGGCATCCCCACTTACCCCAATGCAGCCCGCTTTTGGCAAATGATTGCTAAGCATAAAGTGACGATTTTTTATACCGCGCCGACTGCCATCCGCTCACTAATTAAGGCGGGCGAGACTGACCCAGCGACCCACCCTAGCCATTATGATTTATCCAGCTTACGTTTACTGGGTACTGTGGGCGAGCCGATTAACCCAGAAGCGTGGATGTGGTATTACACAGAAGTGGGTGGCAGCCGCTGCCCGATTGTCGATACTTTCTGGCAGACTGAAACCGGTGGCCATGTCATTACACCGTTGCCGGGCGCAACCGCACTGGTGCCGGGCTCATGCACTCTGCCTTTCCCCGGCATCGCGATTGATGTTGTCGATGAAACCGGCAAAGACGTGCCATGGGGCACCGGTGGTTTGCTGGTCATTAAAAAGCCATGGCCTTCGATGATACGCACCATTTACAACGACCCAGAACGTTTTATAGCAAGCTACTACCCTGCTGACTTGGGTGGCAAAACTTATCTGGCAGGCGATGGCGCAGTACGCGACGCCAAAACTGGCAACTTCACCATTATGGGCAGAATTGACGATGTACTCAATGTGTCTGGTCACCGTTTGGGTACCATGGAAATTGAATCGGCATTGGTCGCCAACCCATTGGTGGCAGAAGCCGCAGTCGTTGGTAAACCGCATGACATTAAAGGCGAGTCTGTAGTCGCTTATGTTGTGTTGAAAGGCGCTAGACCTCAAGGCGATGAGGCCAAAAAAATCGTCGCCAACTTGCGTGACTGGGTAGGCAAAGAAATTGGCCCGATTGCCAAACCAGACGAAATACGCTTTGGCGACAATTTGCCAAAAACACGTTCCGGTAAAATCATGCGCCGCTTACTACGTTCACTGGCCAAAGGTGAAGAAATCACCTCTGATATCTCCACTTTAGATAATCCAGCAATTTTAGAGCAATTGAAAGAAGTGGTGAAATAGCTTGGAAGGCTTATTGGTCATGGCAGCGCTGTTGATGGTTGCCATTTTTTTGATGCGGAGTAAAATAGCCTAAATTTTTGAAATTATTGAACAACAATATGAATGCCATTGCTAAATATGCACTTAGTATCAGAAGCTCACTGAACAAACCTAGTAAAACAAAGTTTATAGACGTCGAGACAATGGGAGACGTCGTACCTAAGGTGGTGCATCAGACCTACTCTACTAAAAAATTACCGATTGAGATAAAAAATAACATAGCAAAAATGAAGTCAGAAAATCCTGATTGGATTTTTAAGTTATATGATGACAACGATATCAATCTTTTCATCACTAAAAATTACCCGCAATTATTGTCTTTTTATAAGAAAATTAATCCTAAATATGGTGCTGCAAAAGCAGATTTTTTTAGATATCTGGTGATGTACAAACAAGGTGGTGTTTATTTGGACATCAAAAGTGGTCTGAACAGACCTTTAAATGAAATCACAGCAGATATTGACCATTACGTTTTATCAAATTGGCCACGCAGTTACCCCATAATTATGCAAGGTTTGCACAATGGTATCAGCAATCCGATGGGTGAATATCAGCAATGGCATATCATTTCTGTTAAAGGGCACCCATACCTTGAGCAAGTAATTAATAATGTATGTAATAACATCACTCACTACAACCCATTTATTCATGACTTTGGTTCTTGGGGAGTATTTAATTTAACAGGGCCTATCGCCTACTCCGAAGCTATTTATCCAATTTTAAATCAATATCCCCACAGCTACTTTAAAGACCATCTTGAAATTGGTTTGGAATATTGCGCTATCAATAAGATCAACAAACTCGCTGGCCACCATGCCATTTTTAAAGGTATACATTATTCAAAACTAACTGATTCAGTTGTACTAAAAAGTATGCCTACTAATTTGTTATTTAAACTGCTTAGGCCAAGTATTTCATTGTTGAAAAAAATGTTAAAAAATGTGAGTAAATCTTGAAAAGCATAAGCTGAATATCAAGCCATAAATATTACTAAAAATATTCAACCCTAACTTAAAACAAATTGCCAAAAAAACATTTTCTAACAGCATCCTTAACCAAACGCGCTGACTTTTAAATTTAAAAGTGTTTGCAAAAAATCCGTTGATTTATATTTTCAATTAACCACTCGCAGCTTTGCATACAAAAACCAATTAACAAAGGCTTAAATACAGCATTGTTAAATCATATGGTTTCAATATAGGCTAAAATACTGTTTTTTCAATCCAATATTTGTTCATGCGTTCACTTCAAGACGAAATCAGCCGCCGCCGTACCTTTGCCATTATTTCTCACCCCGATGCCGGTAAAACCACCCTGACAGAAAAGTTGTTGTGGTTTGGTGGTGCGATTCAAGTCGCCGGTGAGGTGCGCGGTCGTAAAGCGGCACGCCATGCCACTTCGGATTGGATGGAGTTGGAGAAGCAACGCGGCATTTCCGTCACCTCCTCCGTCATGCAGTTCCCATATCGTGAGCATATGATTAACTTGCTGGACACGCCCGGCCATGATGACTTTTCTGAAGACACGTATCGTACATTAACTGCGGTAGACTCTGCGGTGATGGTGATTGACTCAGTCAACGGGGTAGAAGCACAAACCATTAAATTGCTCAATGTATGTCGTATGCGCGACACGCCTATTATCACGTTTATCAACAAGTTAGACCGTGAAAGCCGTGCGCCCATTGAATTGCTGGATGAAATTGAAACCACTTTAGGCATGGAATGTGCGCCGATGACGTGGCCCATTGGCATGGGCAAAAGCTTTCGTGGCGTCTATCATTTGTACAACGATGAAATCAGCTTCTTTGATCCACGCGCCGAAAAAGGCACCTCTGAAACCATCAAAGGTTTGGACAATCCACGTTTAGATGAAGTCATCGGTAGGCAAGCAGAAGAGCTACGAATTGATATTGAGTTAGTGCGTGGCGCGTCGCATACCTTTGACAAAGCGCGCTATTTAAGTGGCAAACAAACGCCGGTGTTTTTTGGCTCGGCCATTAATAACTTTGGCGTGCAATCGCTATTAGATGCGGTAGTCGATTTATCACCTCCGCCGCAAGCGCGTAATACAGCCAGCCGCTTGGTGGAACCGAATGAAGCCAAGTTTTCTGGCTTTGTGTTTAAAATTCAAGCCAATATGGACCCTAAACACCGCGACCGTATTGCCTTTTTACGCGTGTGTTCTGGCCGTTTTGAGCGCGGCATGAAAATTAAGCAAGTGGCGTCTGGCAAAACGCTGAGCGTGAACAATGCCATTACCTTTATGGCGCAAGACCGCACTACCATGGACGAGGCTTACTCTGGCGACATTATTGGTATCCCCAATCACGGTACGATTAAACTGGGCGATACCTTTACCGAAAATGAAGGGCTAAAATATATAGGCATTCCTTCGTTTGCACCCGAATTTTTCCGTCGTGCCCGCATTAAAAATCCGATGAAAATGAAGCAGTTGCAAATTGGCTTAAAACAACTGTCAGAAGAAGGCGCAGCGCAGTTATTCCGCCCGTTACTGTCTAACGATTTGATTTTGGGCGCGGTCGGCATGCTGCAGTTTGAGGTGGTGGCGCACCGATTAGAACATGAATACAGTGTCGATATGATTTTTGAACCGTATGACTGCTACACCGCACGTTGGCTAAAAGGCAGTGATGCTGACCTCAAAGCCATTGCCGACAAATATGGCTTTAATGTGGCTTTGGATGGCGCCGATGACTATGTGTATTTGGCGCCTAACCGCGTCAATTTACAAATGGCACAAGAGCGCTACCCAGAGCTGCAATTTGCTGAAACGCGTGAGATTGCTTAATGCTAGTGTTGTCTTAGCGCTAGTTTTAGCATCATCTTAGTGTGAACATCCATTGAAAACACCTAAGCATACCCATGCGAGTGCTTGCTCTTGTCAAAGTGGCAGCCAATATCAACAGTGTTGCGCGCCTTTACATTTAGGAGCACCTGCGCCACATGCAGAAGCCTTAATGCGGTCACGTTACTGTGCTTACTTATTGGGTTTAGAAAGTTACTTACTGCATACTTGGCACCCCAATACCCGCCCTGATACCTTGGATTTAAGCAGCGATATTCAGACCAAATGGCTGGGTCTAACGATTGTCCGTACAGAACAAATCTCAGCTACTGAGGCGATAGTGGAATTTGTTGCGCGTTACAAAGTGGGTGGCACCAAAGCAGAACGGCTGCACGAAGTCAGCCGTTTTGAATATCTAGACCGTTGGTATTACCTAGACGGCGTGCACACCTAGTAAAAGTATGCATTTAGCTTTTCACTTAATGCCTTCACCTCAATTGATAGCGTCCATTATTTTTTAATTAACCATTAAAATCAATTAGTTAAATTAAATCTTAGCCCTGTTCAAACGCTTCGCATAACTGACTTAACAACTGCCCATATAAAGGCAACATCTCAGCTTTATCATGTGGGCTATCGTCGTCGGTACCAGCAATGACAAAACTGACAGTGATTTTGTCTAAGTTCTCGCGGAATTCTGCCCAATGCTCCACTTCCGCTTCGCCTATCAGTTTAAATTTATGCAAGCCAGATTCAATAATTTCTATGAGTTGCGCTTCACTAATACCAGAAAACAAGGTTTTGGCGATGGTGATTTGTGCCGTTTGATAATCTGGCGTGATGTTTTCCTGCGTCAACGGCATGGTTAAAAACGCATAAATCAGCAATGCATAGGCTTGATACACGCTGAGCATATCAAAGTCATCGGTGAGTTCTTGCGCAGGTTGACGTCCCGCCTCCACTATCGATTTAAAGGTAATATAACTGGCCAAATAGTCGGCAGCATCCAGCGCATTATAATCGTCTAAATCCATCGCTGGCTTGGCGCCATCGGCAAAGGTTTCTGCCACACATAGGGCATGCAGCAAGGTTAAGCGTTGTGAATAATTCATGGCGGTCATTGCGTCTATCCTATTAAAAATTAATCAATTTCGGGTAATGCGTCTAAAGCTTCGTGTTTTGTTAGCCATTCCAGTTCAGCCTCTTCTATCAGGCTAGCCAGCTCGGCTTGGCGCTTGAGTAGCGCTTGCAATTCGGTTTTATGCGCTTGCTCATATAAACTGGCATCCGCGGCACGTGTATCTAGGCTTTGCTTTTCTTGTTGCAACTTAGCAAGACTAAGCTCCAATTTTTCTAGCGACTTTAATAACGGCCGACGCGCCACAATACGCGCTTGTCTATCGGCCTTACTTTGCGCGTAATCATTCTTTTTAGCAGGCTTTTCTTCGATGTTCACTGCATTTTGTTGAATTTTAGCTGCGGCTAACCACGCTTTGTAATCTTCCAAATCGCCATCAAAAGTGTCGGCTTTGCCGTCTGCCACCAATACAAAGCGGTCACAACTGGCTCTTAAGAGTGCGCGGTCATGCGATACCAAAATCACACCGCCCTGATAATCCTGCAGGGCTAAGGTTAAGGCATGGCGCATTTCCAAGTCCAAATGGTTGGTTGGCTCGTCTAGTAGCAATAAATTCGGTCGGGTCCAAATCAGCAAAGCCAATGCCAAGCGCGATTTTTCTCCGCCAGAAAAATGTTCGCATGGCGCGCGCGCCATATCGCCTTTAAAATCAAATCCGCCTAAATAATTTAAATGCTCTTGCTCACGCGTGCTTGGGTCTAAGCGCAGCATATGTTGTAAGGGCGATTCATGCAGTTGTAATTGTTCTAGTTGATGTTGGGCAAAGTAGCCGACATTTAAGTCTTTGCCTTCTACCCGCTTGCCCAACTTACCATGCACAGTTAAAGGCTTAAGCTCTGCCGCCAATAATTTAATTAATGTGGATTTACCTGCGCCATTTTTACCCAATAAGCCTATGCGTTCGCCTGGCCTTATGGTCAACGCTACTTTTTGCAAAATCACATGATCGGCATAACCAGCATCGACATCATCCAGCACCAGCAAAGGGTCTGGCGCTGCCAGTGGCGCTCTAAATTCAAAGCTAAATTGCGAATCCACATGCGCCGCCGAAATCATTTCCATGCGCTCTAGCGCTTTGATGCGGCTTTGCGCTTGGCGTGCTTTGGTGGCTTGTACACGGAAGCGATCAATATAACTATGTAAATGGGCGACTTTGCGTTGTTGCTTTTCAAACATGGCTTGTTGCAAGGCCAGCTTTTCTGCGCGTTGCCGTTCAAAATCGCTATAACCGCCTTTATAAAGCGTCAGCCGTTGCTGCTCAACGTGCAAAATATTATTGACTACGCTGTCTAAGAAGTCGCGGTCATGCGAAATCAGTAGCAAAGTACCGCGATAGTCACGCAGCCAGCCTTCCAGCCAAATCACAGCATCCAAATCCAAATGGTTGGTTGGTTCGTCCAACAGTAGTAAATCTGACCGACACATCAGTGCGCGTGCCAAATTTAAACGTACACGCCAGCCACCAGAAAAATCGCTGACTGGGCGTTGTAAATCCGTTTGCGAGAAACCCAAACCGTCCAGCAAACTGGCAGCGCGCGCTTTGGCGCTATAGCCTTCAATGTCACTTAAGCGCTGATGCAGCTCGGCAATTTTTTCACCGGCGTGGTCAAGCTCTGCCTGTGCTAATGCCGTTTCTACTTGGCGCAATTCCACATCGCCATCCAAGGTAAACTCAAGGGCGGGCATGGCCAATGCTGGTGTTTCTTGGGCCACATGGGCCACCACCCAACTGGCGGGAATATCCAAGTCACCCACTTCCGCATGCAGTTCACCGCGCAACAATGCAAACAACGAAGATTTGCCGGCGCCATTGGCGCCGGTTAAGCCCACTTTATGGCCTGGGTGCAGTTGAAATGAGGCTTCTTCCACCAACACTTTTGCGCCACGCGTCAGGGTTAAATTTCTAAATTGAATCAAAGCGTTTCCACAGGTCAGCCATATTCGGCAAAAGGCGTTATTCTAAAGCAATATAAACGTTTAGCTTCATACAACTTTACGATTTATTTACATTCGTCAGGTACAATCACGTTAAAATAATTTGCTTGCTCAAGGCCTGTCGTTACCCCCATTAACACTTCATGAATATCAAAACACTCTTACGCTGGCTCACTTACGCACTGCTTTTTTTCACAGGTATGGTGATTATTGCAGCGTTGGTGTTGCGCTTTTTTGTGTTCCCCAATATTGATCAATACAAAGACGATATTGCGCAATTTGCCAGCCAAACCATAGAACGAAAAATCACCATAGGCAACATAGAAACGGGTTGGCGGCAGCTGTCACCGCGCGCCAGTTTACGCAATGTAACGATTTATGATGAACAGAATCGGCCTGCGTTAACGCTCAAGCGCATCGATACCCAACTGTCATGGTTAAGCTTAGGCCTGCTTAACCTTAAACTGTCAGAGCTCACCGCGTATGAACCCAACTTAGTGATTCGGCGTTCCAAAGAAGGTATTTTATATTTGGCTGGCGTCAATTTAAGTGGCCGTGGTAACCCAGACTTTGCCAACTGGCTACTCAGCCAATCTAAAGTAGGTGTGACTAACGCCAGCGTGACCTACTTGGATGAGCTAAGACAAGCGCCGCCTTTGTCACTCAATCAACTCAACTTTACCCTCAAAAATAATGCCTGGAAAAGCCTGCTGGGGCGGCATGAGTTTAGTTTAAGCGCCCTGCCGTCATTAGGCACTACCCAACCGATACTAGTAGATGGGCACTTTATTGGACGGGACATGAGTAACCTAAAAAAATGGTATGGCGAAATTCATACCACGCTTAAGCAGACAGAACTCAATGCTTGGCAGGCATGGCTAGACTACCCAATTAAACTGTTAAGCGGTAAGGGCGATGCGGAAAGTTGGCTGCATTTTTCCGCACTCAAGATTGACAGCATTAACGCGCACTTGCGGGTTAACAATGTCAGCTTGCAGACAGCCAAGCAAGCCAATCCACTGATTATTAAACAACTGAGTGGCCAACTAGGTTGGAGTGACAGCAACAACAGGCAAGCCGTGACGGCTAAAAACGTTCATTTTTCGTTAAATTCGGGCATGCAAATGCAAGCTGCATCTGGCGCATGGTCACAGTCTGTTAAAAAAGGTCAGCCATGGATAGAAACTAAACTGTCTATCCAAAGCATGCAATTGGATGCCATTAAAAACACCTTGAATTACTTCCCCTTACCGGCGGCATGGATGCACTATGTAGAGGGGTTAGCGCCCAGTGGCAACATTAGCAAATTCAGACTCTCCACTGCAGGCAGCGCGCAAGCGCCTGAAAGTTACAGCGTAGCCGCCGAGTTTAGCCAGCTGAGCAGTCAGGCCTATCATCAGATTCCTGGCTTTACGCGCTTAAGTGGCAACATCAAGGCCGATGAACATGGTGGCACACTGAATTTAGCTTCAAGCCAAGCCAGCATAGACCTCAAACAGGTATTACGTTGGCCGGTGCCAGCCGACCAATTGACTGGACAATTGGCTTGGAAAATAGAGCAAGACTTATTAAAAGTGAGTGCAAAAGAGTTGTTTATTAGCAGCCCGCATCTGACAGGTAGCGTCAACGCCGTTTATACGCATAACCCTAAGCTGGGCGACTATTTAGATTTAACTGGCCAATTTGGTAAAGGCAATGCCAAGTACGCCTTGTTTTACTACCCTACTAGCTTGGGCGTAGATACGCTGCATTGGCTGGATACCTCCATACTGGCAGGTCGTGCCGAAGATATTCAGGTCAGAGTCAAAGGTAAGTTAGCAGACTTTCCGTTCGTCAATAGCAAGCAGCAGCCAGACCCTAAACTGGGGATATTTAAAGTCACCGCCAATATCAGCGACGCCCTCATTGAATACGGCACGGGCTGGCCGGTGATTACAGGCTTGAATAGCAAGATGTTATTTGAAGGTACGCGTATGCTACTTAATGCTAATAAAGGCATTATTGCGGGCAACACTATTTTAAGTAGCCGCATAGAAATTCCGCAGCTAGATGCAGATGCGCCTATGCTGCGTATCGATGGTGAATTGGCGGGTAAAGTGAGTGATGGCATACGTTTTGTTAATGCCAGTCCGGTGAAAGAAGTGGCGTTAGGCTTTACCGATGACTTAAAAACGGCGGGCGATGCCAAGCTGCATTTAGAGTTACGCATCCCGCTACAAAATGTGGATGCCGCCAAATATAAAGGCGCTTATCAAATCAACAATGGGACCTTATTTGCCAACGAGGCCTTAGGCTTGCCAGAGCTCACTAACGTGAACGGCACGCTCAATTTTACCGAGTCTGGTTTAAGTGCTAACAATATCAACACCACGCTGCTGGGTGGCCCAGCACAATTCAGCCTGAGTACCAGCGCTGATAAAAGCATACGCGCCACGGCGCATGGTCAGCTGACAGCCGCCGGCCTACAGCAATTAGTCAGCAACCCGCTCACACAAAGCTTGCAAGGCAGCACCGATTGGGCTGCTGATATTAAGATAGCCAAACCGCTGAGCAATATTGCTATTCAATCTACGCTGGCAGGCATGGCCATTAAGTTGCCTGCGCCTTTTAATAAAGCCGCCAATACGGCCACGCGCTTGGTGTTGGAAAAGACACAAACCAACGCCAGCAGTGATGAAATTAGCCTGCAATATGCTGGGCTGCTGTCAGCCAAACTTGCGCGTGTAATGTCTGATGGACTATTCAAGCTAGACCGCGGCGAGATTGGCATCAATAGGCCCGCTACTATCCCCAATAACAAGGCAGTGAATATTAACGCCAGCCTAGACCAACTGGATATCGATGCTTGGCTGGCTTATTTTAACCAAACAACGGGCACGCAAAC
>DASWSZ010000111.1:0-5396 GCA_036402395.1 Methylophilus sp. | reverse complement strand
ACTAGCAGCCACCAGTATTCAAATTCAATCAGCATAAAAAGATGTCATGTTGTGTAGGCGTATTTTACCTAAGCGGCGCTGGCTAGGCTAATACTATTAATGAATAGTGCGAATGAAAAAAAAGCGACACGTATAAGGTGTCGCTTTTAGTTAGTACTTGTTAACTTAGCTGGTGAAGTTTAAGTTGCTGAATCTACACGATCGCGCAACTCTTTACCTGCTTTAAAGTGCGGTACATGCTTGGCAGGTACTTGCACTTTGCTGCCCGTTTTTGGGTTACGACCTAAACGCGGAGGACGGTAATTTAAACTAAAACTACCAAAGCCTCGGATTTCGATACGCTCACCAGTGGAGAGATTATCAGTCATCGCATCTAAAATGGCTTTGACTGAAAGCTCTGCATCTTTAACGACGAGCTGAGGAAAACGTTCCGCCAGTAAATTAATTAACTCAGATTTTGTCATGGCTTTAAGCCTTTATTATAGAAATGACGATTATTTTTTATTGTCTAATTTAGCTTTTAACAGGGCACCAAGATTGGTAGTGCCTGCAGAAGCTGAATCTTCTGGGGTCATGTCTTCTACTTTTGATTTGGCGGCTTTGGCTTTTGGCTTGGCGGCTTTGTCATCAGACACAGAGCTGCTGTTGCCGCTTGGGTCTTCTGTCAATTGTTTAACACCTAAAGAAATACGTTCTTTTTCCACATCAATGGCTAAAATTACAGCTTGTAACTCGTCACCTTTTTTGAAGTTACGGATGGCTTCTTCACCAGTGGCGGTCCATGATAAATCAGACAAATGCACTAAACCGTCAATGCCACCTGGCAAGCCAATAAACACGCCAAAGTCAGTAATCGATTTGATTTGACCAGACACTTTGTCGCCTTTAGCGTGGGTGGCTGAGAAATCATCCCATGGATTTGGTTTACATTGTTTCATGCCCAATGACAAACGACGACGCTCTTCATCAATCTCAAGAATCATCACTTCAACTTCGTCACCTAATTGTGCAATTTTGCCTGGGTGAATATTTTTGTTGGTCCAATCCATTTCTGATACGTGGACTAACCCTTCGATACCTGGCTCGATTTCAACGAACGCACCGTAATCAGTCAAGTTAGATACTTTACCGAACAAACGTGTACCTACTGGGTAACGGCGTGTTAAAGCCACCCATGGGTCGTCGCCCAATTGTTTGATACCTAATGAAACACGGTTTTTCTCTTGATCGAATTTCAAGATTTTTGCTTCAACTTCTTCACCTACTGTTAATACTTCTGATGGGTGTTTAACACGACGCCATGCCAAGTCAGTAATGTGTAGCAAGCCATCAATGCCGCCCAAATCAACAAACGCGCCGTAGTCGGTAATGTTTTTAACAATGCCTTTAATCACTGCGCCTTCAGTCAATGTGCCCATTAACGCTTCACGGTCTGCACCCATGCTGTCTTCCATCACAGCGCGGCGTGACACCACGATATTGTTACGTTTACGGTCTAACTTAATAACTTTGAAATCCCACTCTTTATTCTCATAAGGTGTGGTGTCTTTTACTGGGCGCACATCTACCAATGAGCCTGGTAGGAAAGCCATAATGCCGTTGACAGACACGCGCAAGCCACCTTTAACACGGCTGCTGACAAAGCCTTTCACTACGCGGCCTTCGTTCATTGCATCTTCCAAATCAAGCCATGCTTGCATTTTCTTCGCTTTTTCGCGAGAAAGTTGCGTAGAACCAAAGCCGTCTTCTAGTTTTTCAATGGCTACTTTAACAAAGTCACCCACTGCTACTTCAAGTTCACCTTGAGCATTCTTAAACTCTTCAGCGTTGATGACGCTCTCAGATTTAAGACCAGCGTTTACGATAACAAAGTCGTTATCAACAGAAATCACTTCTGCAGTGATTACTTCGCCAGAGCGCATTTCTTGGCGGGCTAAGCTTTCCTCAAAGAGGGCGGCAAAAGATTCCATGGTAGATGGAGTTGCGGTAGAAGTAGAAGCCATTAAAAGTTTGTATCCAAATAAATTACTTAATCCATGTGCCAAGTAAATTTTTACATTACACACGTTAAGTATCCCACCTAGCAGTGGGGAAATTAATTAAACGTTATATTCTATTGAACATAACACGAAGGTGAGATACTACACAAAAAATAGCTTGTGTTCAATGACTTAAACGCATTTTTAGCTAATATTTTTATGGCTTTTTTTGTACGCATCCAGGATGAAATCGACCGCTTGTAGTATGGTTAAATCGCTGGTGTCTAGCAGTAAGGCATTGGCCGTTTGCTGTAGCGGCGCAGCCGTGCGTTGACGGTCTCGGGCATCACGTTGTTCTAAGTCGCTTAAAATTTGCGCATAATCGGCGGCTAGTCCACGGTTGCTGAGTTGTAAATAGCGGCGCTGGGCGCGTGTTTCTGCGCTGGCGGTGAGGAATATCTTTAACTGAGCATCCGGAAAAATCACTGACGCCATATCACGCCCATCTGCGACTAAGCCGGGGAGCTGTCGGAAGCTGCGTTGTAGTGCTAATAAGGCTGTGCGCACCGGCACATGCACTGCCACTTCTGAGGCGCCGCGGCTCATTTCTTCGCTGCGCACCGCCTCGGTGATGCGCTCGCCGTCTAGCCAAATTTCGCCTAACTTAAATTCAATATTTAAATGAGCAGCCAGTATGCCTAGCGCTTCGGCATTGCTCCATGCAATCTGTTGCTTTTGTCCTGCATAGGCGACGATGCGATAAATGGCGCCGGAATCTAAATAGTGAAAGCCCAGTTGTGCAGCCACGCGTTCAGCCACACTGCCTTTACCAGAAGCAGAGGGGCCGTCTATGGCGATGACTGGAATATGCATAGGTGAGTTGGTCATTAGTAAAACTTATCAATATTAAAAAAACAATCAATTGGATTTGTAAGATTCATCAGTCAATAATAATTTTATTGAAAAAATTTAAACAAAAACAACTTTATAAGAGGTCTAGACATGACAAAAACCATCACTTTTGCATTATTACACTTTAGCGTGGCGTTTACAGTGGCCTATATGCTCACTGGCAGCTTTGTCATCGGCGGCTTGTTGGCGTTAATAGAGCCGGCTTGTAACACCGTGGTGTTTTACTTTCACGAGCGCGCATGGAATGCGTTTGAGCGTAACAAGGCTCAAGTCAATCAGCCAGCCACCACTGAAAAACATAGCTACTGCATGGGTTTGCATTAACGTAAGCTTTTATATCACTGATATATTATTGGGCAATTTTGGCAAACTGCTCAAAATAGTCCGGGAACGTTTTAGCCACGCATTTTGGGTCGTTGATGGTAATGGGTACGCCGCCTAAACTAACCAGCGAAAAGCACATCGCCATGCGGTGGTCATCATAAGTGTCGATCACGGCGTTGGGTGTCAATTGTGCTGGTGGTGTGATTTTGATGTAATCTGTACCTTCTTCCACAGTAGCGCCGACTTTGCGTAACTCCGTTGCCATCGCTGCAATCCTATCAGTTTCTTTCACGCGCCAGCTGGCAATATTGCGCAGTGTGGTGGTGCCTTTGGCAAACAATGCCATTATCGCCAAGGTCATGGCGGCGTCAGGAATATGATTGCAATCCAAATCAACGGCTTTGATCACTTCTGCCTTGGTTGATTGAATATGATTTTCACCATAGGTGATTTTTCCACCCATTAATTCAACCGCTTCGGCAAAGCGCACATCGCCTTGTATGCTGTGTTGGCAGATACCTTCAACCGTAACACTACCCGCAATTGCGCCAGCAGCTAGAAAGTAAGAGGCACTGGAGGCATCGCCTTCGACAAAAATCACTTTTGGGCTGGCGTATTGGCTATTTGCTGGGATGGTAAAGCGCTGCCAACCTTCGCGTTGCACTTGCACGCCAAATTTCGCCATCAAATTCAGCGTGATTTCAATATAAGGTTTTGAGATTAACTCACCTACTACTTCTATCGTCGCTTGTTGATTGGTGAGCGGTAAGGCCATCAGTAGGGCTGTTAAAAATTGGCTAGACACATCACCGCGGATTTGGATGGGTTTACTTAAGTCAACTGCGGCAGCTGATATGTTTAGCGGTGGAAAGCCAATAGTGGCCTCGTATTCAATTTGCGCACCGGCTTGCCTAAGGGCATCGACCAAATCACCAATCGGGCGTTCATGCATGCGCGGCACGCCATGTAAGCGGTATTTTCCTCCGGACAATGCTAAGGCTGCAGTCAGTGGGCGAAAAGCAGTACCGGCATTGCCTAAAAATAAGTCGGCTTGTTTGTTAGGCAAGCGGCCAGCACAACCTGTGACCCGCCAAGCGTTTTCGGCAAAGTTTTCTAAAGTCACACCAAGTGTTTGTAAGGCTTCTAGCATGCGGCTTGTATCGTCAGATGCCAGTAAATCTCTGATTTCAGTCGTGCCATTTGCCAAGGCCGCCAGCAATAAAGTGCGGTTAGAAATACTTTTAGAGCCCGGTAGTGTAATTTGGCCATTGGCTTTGCTGTAGGCGGGTAGGTGTAGTTGTTCCATCATTTTATTAGCTATTTCCTAATGTTCTGTATTTGCGAGCGCAGCGTGGCAATCTGCGCAATATTTATTTCGCGTAAATTTCAATTAATTCGCAATATAGACGTTTATTTTTTGCCATTGGCCCATTGGTTACGCGCCCCACTGGCGCGCTCAAACAAAGCCTCTAGGCCAACAGCATCGTCATTTTCCAGTAACTGTTTTACTATGCTGAGCTCTTGTTGGTAAGCGTTTAACTCATTTAATAAAGCCTGTTTGTTGGCAAGGCTGATGTCACGCCACATTTCGGGATGGCTGCCAGCAATGCGGGTAAAGTCTCTAAAACCGCTAGCGGCAAAGCTAAATAATTGCGCGGCATTGGGGCGTGAGGCTATGTCATCGACTAACGCAAACGCTAATAAATGCGGTAAATGACTGACGGCGGCAAAAATGCTGTCGTGTTGTTCAGCAGGCATAGAGGCGACGTTTGCGCCGCAGGTTTGCCATAGTTGCGTGACTGCCTGTAATGCCTCTGGTCTGGTTTCTATAGTAGGGGTGAGCACTACATTTTTTTGGATAAATAAATCCGACATCGCTGCTGCTGGGCCACTTTTCTCTGCGCCTGCAATGGGGTGGCCGCCGACAAACTGATTAAACTTTTCACCCAAGGCTAATTTTGCGGCTGCCAATACATCGCTTTTGGTACTGCCGGCATCAGTGACTACAGTATTGGGTGCTAAAAAGGGTTGTAAGCTGTTTAATATACTAGCAGTTTGCGCAACGGGCGCAGCAATCAGTACCATATCAGCATTTTTAAGCGCAGCTTCAATATTGCTTTCTGCGCTGTCAATCATATTTAAAGCAATGGCTTGAGCTAAGCTATGTGCAGAGCGGCCAAC
>DASWSZ010000110.1:0-7547 GCA_036402395.1 Methylophilus sp. | reverse complement strand
TGATATTTACACGCAAGCTGCCAAAGCACTGGGCATCTCCGTACCGACTGACCCGATGCGCTCCACCAAGCTGATAGACGGTGTGGTGTGGAACGGCAGCAACCCAGCCGCTTATGCCAATGGCTTTAAAGTTAAAGCCTAACCATCTAATTGAGGAGAATGGCTAATGACTACGCTCAGTATCAACAGCACGCTGCCCACGGCAGACAATAACGCAGAAAAATCTGTAGAAAGTATGGCTAGCAGTGTGGATGCAACTAAACCAGTAGCAGCCGCAACGCCTGCCGCCAATACGGACTATACGGCAGCCTCTGCCAACAAAGCGCTAACTAGCCAAAAACCATCTGCATTCAATAAAAGCATGCGGCAGTTTTTTGCTTGGATGATTCCACCTTTGATGGGCTTGGGTTTACTAATAGCGGTGTGGACTTTAATTTCACACCAATCACAAGGTTTGCCGGGGCCTGTTTCTACTTTTAAAGCGGCGGTGATTTTGTTTAGCGATCCGTTCTATATCAACAACCCGAATGACATGGGCATAGGCTGGAACATTCTCAACTCGCTGCAACGCGTGGCCACTGGCTTTGGCATGGCAGCGTTGGTGGGCATTCCACTGGGTTTTATTATTGGTCGCTACGAGTTTATGTCTCGCATGACCGCGCCCATTATTAGCCTACTACGTCCGGTCTCCCCACTAGCGTGGTTGCCAATAGGCTTGCTAGTGTTTAAAGCCGCCGACCCCGCCGCCATTTGGGTGATTTTCATCTCCGCCATTTGGCCGATGATTATCAACACCGCGGTGGGCGTCAGCAAAGTGCCGCAAGACTATATGAATGTGGCCAAAGTCCTCAATTTGTCGGAATGGAAAGTCGTCACCAAAATCCTGTTTCCCTATGTGTTGCCTTACATGATGACCGGCGTGCGCTTATCAATCGGTGTGGCATGGTTGGTGATTGTGGCGGCAGAAATGCTCACAGGCGGCGTCGGTATTGGCTTCTGGGTGTGGGATGAATGGAATAACCTGAATGTGGAACACATCATTATCGCCATTGTGATTGTCGGTGTGGTCGGCCTGTTGCTTGAGCAGTTTCTCATCCAAATTGCAAAACGCTTTAGTTACGAATAAGGATACATCATGGAAAAAGCACATACAGCTAAAGTATTGGACGAACGTTACGTCATGTTAGAAAACATCAATATGACCTTTGTAACCAATAAAGGCACGTTTGAAGCGCTCAAAGACGTCAACCTCAATATTAAAGAAGGTGAGTTTGTCTCCATCATTGGCCACTCTGGTTGTGGTAAATCGACGGTGCTGAATATGATTGCCGGTTTACTCACACCAACCTCTGGCAATTTGTTTTGCGCTGGCCGTGAGATTGCCAAGCCCGGCCCAGAACGCGCCGTGGTGTTTCAAAACCATTCCTTACTGCCTTGGCTCACTTGTTTTGAAAACGTTTACTTGGCAGTAGACCGCGTGTTTGGCAGCAAAGAAGACAAAGCACAACTGAATGCGCGCACCAAAGCAGCGCTTGAGCTAGTCGGCTTAAGCCACGCCACCGATAAACGCCCCAATGAAATTTCTGGCGGCATGAAACAACGGGTGGGCATTGCCCGCGCCTTAGCCATGGAACCAAAAGTGCTATTGCTGGATGAACCGTTTGGCGCATTGGATGCGCTCACCCGCGCTGGCCTGCAAGATGAGCTGATGAACATCATGGCCAAATCTGGCTGCACCGCCATTATGGTGACGCACGATGTAGATGAAGCGGTGTTGTTATCCGACAAAATCGTCATGATGACCAATGGCCCTGCCGCCACCATCGGTGAAGTATTGCCAGTTGATTTGGCGCGCCCAAGAAAGCGTTTGGAACTAGCCGAAGATACGCATTACAACCACTTGCGCAGTGAAGTATTGACGTTCTTATACGCCCGTCATGCCAAAAAAGTCGCATAAAAAATAAGGGCATGTCGGTCAGGACATGCCCACGTACTAAGTACGAGTCACCCATCGTCTAAACTAGGAGTAACCTTATGCAAAGTAGTATGAAATTTAAATTGAGTCAAGTGTCATTAGCCGTGATGTTAGCCTGTGGTTTGGCGCAACAAAGCGTCATGGCTGAAGAAGAAGTATTGCCGGAATACACCTTTATGGATGCAGTGAAAACCGGTAAAAACATGACCAGTTTTAGATTGCGTTACGAACATGTGGAGCAAGATGGCTTGCAACCCACCAACTTTTCTAATGCTGCCAATACGCTAAACCCCACCAGAAATAACGACATTAAAGATGCCGATGCCCTCACCTTGCGCAGTTTAATTGGCTGGCAAACCGCGCCATATAAAAACTTTAGCGTGGCAGTGCAGTTGATTGATGTGTCTAAATTGCAGGATGACTTTAACGACGGCACCAACGGTTTTCGCATCAATGGCGCTAGCAACCAAAATAGCAAAATTCAATACGCCAAAATTGTTGACCCTGACTTTACCGACATCAACCAGTTGTATATAGACTGGACGGGCATTAAAAATACCCGTGTGCGTTTAGGTCGCCAAGCCGTTAACTTAGACAACGTACGTTTTATTGGTGACATTGCCTTCCGCCAAGTCATGCAAGTATTTGATGGTGTATCGGTTTTTAATAAAACCATTCCTGATACTGAAGTATTTTTAGCGCACTTTGAAGAAGTCACACAAATTACCTCAGTGCAACGTGGCGGCGATTTAGACATTGCCAACGTGCGTTACCGCATTTCACCGACTGAGTTTTTAGTGGGCTACGCTTATTTATCTAATATGAGCGATTTAGGTTACGGCAATGCTTGGTTTGGTGCTGGCAACCTCAATAATAATGGCCAGCCTAACTTAACCGCAGACCAATCCAACAAAACCTTTGGTGTCCGTTTAGATGGTACGCACCCGTTTAATCCTAATTTTAGGGCGCATTACACCGCGGAATATGCCAAGCAAACTGATTATAGCGGTGGCGATAAGCGTATTGATGCGCATTATTACAAACTGGGCGGCGGTTTAGGTTGGGATAACTTCAATATGCGTATCGACCAAGAGCTGCTATCTAGCAACGATAACAAGTATGCGTTTCAAACGCCTTACGGCACCAATCATTTGTTTCAAGGCTGGGTGGATAAATTTTTGGCTACACCACGTTCTGGCATCAAAGATAGCTTTGTGACCGCCACCTATAAATTTGATGATTTCTTATTCTTTGCCGATTACCACTTGATTGACTCGGATGAAGATTTTAATACGGTAGGCGGTGGCGCCAACACCAACGGCAGCCGCTACGGTAAAGAGTGGAATGCAGCGGTGACCTATAACGTGAATAAACACGTGATGACTAAATTAGAGTACGGCAAATTTACGGAAGACGACCATTATGCGGCAACGCCTGGTGTTGCCAACAACGTGGCTGGTAACCGTGGCCGTATTCGCGATACCGAAAAACTATGGTTGACTGCGATGTACACATTTTAAGTTAAGTTTAATTGCGTGAAATTTAAGTGAACGTATGCAATTTCGCAGGTAAGTAAGCATGACAAGCCGCGTATGCACCAAGATGGCGCTCATCAAAGTGCATACGCACTAAGGTTGAACATATTTTGATTGCCTTGATACACGCCACTTTTGTATCAAGTTGATTTTTATAGCTTTATCAAGCTGGTCTGTATTTTGCTAAGTACATGGCAAAAATGAGGAAAACTGTATCATGAAAAAAATGAATTTAGTGGTGGTGGGCAACGGCATGGCTGGCATGCGTGTGGTAGAAGAACTACTGAAGATTGCGCCGGATATTTACAACATCACCGTGTTTGGCGATGAACCGTACACCAACTACAACCGCATTATGTTGTCGCCAGTGCTGGCCAATGAGCAAACCATAGAAGACATCATACTCAACACCCGTGAGTGGTATGCCGAGCACAATATTGCCTTGCATACCAATGCGCGCATTAACAAGATAGACCGCAAAAATCGCGTGGTGTATACCGAAGACGGCACGAGTGTTGAGTATGACCGTTTATTATTAGCCACCGGTTCTAAACCGTTTATGCCGCCTATTCCGGGCAAAGAGTTACAAGGCATTATTGGCTACCGCGACATTAAAGATACCAATGAAATGATTGCGGCGGCCAAACAATATAAGCACGCAGTCGTCATCGGTGGTGGCTTATTGGGCCTAGAAGCTGCCAACGGCTTGAAGATACAAGGCATGGATGTGACCGTGATTCATAAAAATGAATGGTTACTAGAACGCCAGTTAGACAAAACCGCGGGCGTGATGCTGCAAAAATCGCTAGAAGCCAAAGGCCTGAAATTTTTACTCAACAAAAACACTACCAATTTTGTGGGTCAAGAGGGCCGCGTTAGTGCCGTACAATTTAGCGATGGCTTAGAAATTCCAGCTGATTTAGTGGTGATGGCAGTCGGTATCCGCCCTAACTATGCCTTGGCTGAATCAGCTGGTATTTATTGCGACCGTGGCGTGGTGGTGAACGACACCATGCAAACCTATGACCCGCGCATTTATGCGGTCGGCGAATGTGTATCGCATCGCGGCATTTCTTATGGTTTAGTCGCGCCCTTATTTGAAATGGCTAAGGTGTGCGCCACACACTTAGCCAACTTTGGTATTGGTTTATACAAAGGCTCAGTCACCTCAACAAAATTAAAAGTGACTGGCATTGATTTGTTTTCTGCTGGCGAGTTTGCTGGTGGGGAAGATACTGAAGAAATTGTGTTGCACGATGCAGTGGGCGGGGTCTACAAAAAACTCGTTATCAAAGACGACAAAATCGTCGGCAGCGTGCTCTATGGCGATACTGCGGATGGTGCTTGGTATTTCCAAATGCTGCGTGATGGCAAACCGATCCACGAAATTCGTGACTCGTTAATGTTTGGCCAAGACAGCTTAGGTAATACCGGCCACCAAGGCAATGATAAAGCCGCCGCCATGACCAATGAAATGGAAGTCTGTGGTTGTAACGGCGTGTGCAAAGGCACCATCGTCAAAGCCATTCAAGACCAAGGTTTGTTCACCATTGATGATGTGAAAAAACAAACCAAAGCCGGCTCTAGTTGCGGCAGTTGCGTAGGCTTGGTTGAGCAAATTTTAGCCTCTACCTTAGGCGGTGGCTACGCGCCGCCTTCCACCAGCAAAGCGGTGTGTGGCTGTACTGAGAAAAACCATGAAGAAGTGCGCGAAGAAATCCGCAAACAAAAATACCTGAATATTCCAGATGCCATGAAAGGCATGGTATGGCGTACGCCTAACGGCTGTGCTACTTGTAGGCCAGCACTGAACTATTACTTACTATCGACTTGGCCGCATGAAGCCAAAGACGACCCGCAATCACGCTTTATTAATGAGCGCGTGCACGCCAATATTCAAAAAGATGGTACTTACTCGGTTATCCCAAGGATGTACGGCGGTGTGACTTCGGCGGATCAATTGCGCAAAATTGCTGATGTAGCCGACAAATATGCAGTGCCGATGGTGAAAGTGACCGGCGGTCAACGTATCGATTTGCTGGGTGTGAAAAAAGAAGACTTGGTCGGGATGTGGGCTGATTTAGACATGCCATCCGGCTATGCCTACGGTAAATCCATCCGTACTGTTAAAACCTGCGTCGGTTCTGAATTCTGCCGTTTTGGTACGCAAAACTCTACGCAATTAGGTATCGATATCGAAAAAGCCTTTGACCATATGTGGGCGCCGCATAAAGTGAAATTTGCCGTCTCTGGTTGTCCGCGTAACTGTGCTGAGTCTGGCATTAAGGACGTCGGCATTATTGGCGTCGATTCTGGCTGGGAAATTTACGTGGGCGGCAACGGCGGTATCAAAACCGAAGTGGCGCAATTCTTATGTAAAGTCAAAACCAGTGACGAAGTGATTGAATACTCAGGTGCCTTTATTCAGATTTACCGTGAAGAAGCGCGCTACTTAGACCGTACCGTGCATTGGATAGAGCGCGTGGGCTTGGACTATGTGAAAAAACGTATTTTAGAAGATGCCGAAGGCAGAAAAGCGGCGTATGACCGTCTGCTTTATGCGCTGCAAGGTTCAGTTGACCCGTGGGCGGAACGCGTACAAAAACGTGATGAACATAAAGAGTTCGAGACCATCACCATCTAAATAAGCACTATTTAAATCCATTAATATTTAAAGTCTGCGCATAGATTGCGTGGACAAAAGATTACATCGTCATTTGCATTGAAGCCAACGCTTCTGAGGGAGTTATATGAAAAAAAGTTTTTGGGAAGTCGGCCATAAGCCGACACTGTTTGCCTCGTTTTTCTACTTTGATTTGAGCTTTATGGTATGGGTGCTGTTAGGCCCATTAGCGGTACAAATTGCAGCAGATTTAAACTTAACGCCAGCACAAAAAGGCTTGATGGTAGCTACCCCTGTGCTGACTGGCGCGTTGTTACGCATTTTTATGGGCGTATTGGTGGATCAAATCAAACCGAAAAAAGCGGGCTTGGTTGGGCAAGTCATTGTCATTGCCGCACTGTTAGTCGCATGGTTGCATGGCGTGCATACCTATCAACATACTTTATTACTTGGTATGTTTTTAGGCTTTGCCGGTGCTGCGTTTGCTGTCGCCTTGCCGTTAGCCTCACGTTGGTATCCACCGGAGCACCAAGGCACGGCCTTGGGGATTGCTGGTGCAGGTAACTCTGGTACTGCATTAGCCGCTTTGTTTGCACCCGGCTTAGCCTTAGCTTACGGCGGCTGGAACAATGTATTTGGTTTAGCATTGATACCACTCAGTATTGCGCTGATTGTGTATATGATATTTGCCAAAGATGCGCCAGATGCACCTGCGGCTAAATCATTGAGCCAATATTTATCCGTATTAAAAGACAAAGACGCATGGTGGTTTATGTTTTTCTATAGCGTGACGTTTGGTGGCTTTGTGGGCTTAGCGTCTTCACTCACCATTTACTTTAATGACCAATACGGCTTAACGCCAGTGCATGCAGGTTACTTTACAGCGGCTTGTGTATTTGCCGGTTCACTGGTGCGTCCGTTTGGTGGTTTGTTGGCTGACCGCATTGGCGGCATACGCTCACTCACCTTTATGTACATGTTGGCGGCCTTATTCTTGTTTATCTTAAGTTTTGGTATGCCCACCCAAGCCATAGGCCTGACCGTAGTGATGTTAGCCATGGCAGCCCTTGGTATGGGTAATGGTGCAGTATTCCAATTAGTACCGCAACGCTTCCGTAAAGAGATAGGCGTGATGACAGGCTTAGTCGGCATGGCCGGGGGCATTGGTGGTTTTTACTTAGCCTCTAGCTTGGGGTACTCTAAACAAGTCACCGGTAGCTATCAAGTCGGTTTATTGATATTTGCGGGGTTAGCGGTCGTGGCCATGTTAGGTTTGCTGGGCGTAAAAACACGCTGGAGAACCACATGGGGCTCAGCCACCGCCACCACGGCTAAAGTATAAAACCATACCGCACGTGGTATATTGCTGCGCAAACATCTCATCCTATTGTTTGCGCAGTCCATGCTGATATCA
>DASWSZ010000109.1:0-9288 GCA_036402395.1 Methylophilus sp. | reverse complement strand
AGTGGCGGGCGGCAGTGTAGAGGCGATCTCCAGTGCGTTGGTGAAAGCAGTCGCCGACGGTAAAGACCCGACCATTATTATCAATGCCGATGCCAAAGCCACGCATCAGTCTGTGGTCAATATAATGGAAGCATCACGTTTGGCTAACTTTACACACATCACTTTTGCCACGCAGGTCAATGCCGGGTCTTGATGGCGCCCAGCTAGTGACATGCTAGCGATGGTTGCGCACTAGCCAAGCCAGTTTGGCCTAACCCATCTCATTATGCACTGCTCATTTTGTCTCATGTTGCAATATTTTTTTAGGCCGACACCGCATTATGTCGAGTAGCAAACGTAGTAAAGAAGCTGTCCCACCAGTCGCCAATGCTAAGTTATTGTATTTGCGACTGTTTCGCTACGCATGGCAGCACAAGGTGCACTTTGTCATCAGTATTGCCTGCACCGCCATTTTATCTTCCAGCAATACTGCCTTTTTAGCATTGATTAAAAAAGTGACCGACGAAGGCTTTGTCAAACAAGCGCCTGAGCAAATGCTGTATTTACCGCTGATGCTATTTGGGCTGATGGCCATCCGCGCATTGGCTGGTTTTTTCTCGGTTTATAGCTTAAAAATCGTCGCCAGACGTGTGGTGGCCACTTTGCGTATCGCCGCGTTTGAAAAGATGATGCACTTGCCGGTCAATTTTTTTGATGCTAGCTCCACTGGTTTGCTGGTGTCTAAACTCACTTATGATGTAGAACGCCTGTCCTCTGTTACCACGCGTTCCGCCTTGAATGTGCTGCGCGACGTGCTGACGGTGATTGGTTTGCTGGGCTATATGTTGTATTTGGACTGGCGCTTAACCCTAGTATTTGCCACCGTTACACCGTTCATGGGCTTGTATTTACGTAAAATGACGCCCAAGCTGCGCGCCAATGCCAAAAAAGTACAACATGGGGTCGGTGAAATTACCCAAAGTGCAGAAGAAGCGATTGCTGGGCAGCGTATTGTGAAGATTTTTGGCGCAGAACCCTATGAAATTCAACGCTTTAGCCAAGTCGTCAGTAAAAACACCCAGCTAGAACTACGTTCCACGCGCATTGCTGGTTTAAGCAGTTTTGTTATTGAAATGCTGTCTGCTTTAGCGCTGGCCTTGGTGGTGTATTACGCCATGGGCCAATTTACGGTGGGTGAGTTTGCAGCGTTTGTCGGCGCTTTGCTGATGATGATTGCACCGATTAAACATATCAGTGCCGCCAATGAAGACTTGCAGATAGGCTTGGCCGCTGCGCAAAGTATTTTTGACCTATTGGACAGCCCGGCAGAAGTGAATGAGGGTGATAAACAGATTGCGCGCGTCCGTGGCGAGATCACACTTAAAAACGTGACCATACGGTATGACAATGCCAAGCGGCCAGCATTGGACAACCTCAGTTTTAATGTACAGCCGGGCGAAAAAGTGGCCTTGGTCGGCCGTTCAGGCAGCGGTAAGACTACGTTGGTCAACTTATTGCCACGTTTTTATGAGTTGCAGCAAGGCATTATTTTGCTCGATGGCGTAGATGTGCGAGCGCTGGAGCTTAAAAACTTACGTGCGCAATATTCGTTGGTAAGCCAAGACATTGTGCTATTTAACGACACTATTTTTAATAATATTGCTTACGGTATCTTAAGAAGCGCCAGTGAAACGGAAGTGATTGCCGCTGCTAAGGCCGCCCACGCCTGGGATTTTATCCAACAATTACCGGGCGGACTGCAAAACGAAATTGGCGACCGCGGCGTGCGCTTATCTGGCGGGCAAAAACAGCGTATTGCCATTGCCCGCGCCATCCTTAAAAACGCGCCCATTTTATTACTGGATGAAGCCACTTCAGCCTTGGACGGCGAATCAGAACAACATGTACAAGCCGCACTCGATACTTTGATGCAAGGCCGTACTACGCTGGTGATTGCGCACCGTCTGAGCACCATAGAAAACGCCGACCGCATCATGGTAATGGATTACGGTCAGGTGGTAGAAACAGGCACGCATGCCTCCTTGCTGGCGCAAAATGGCTATTACAGCAAGTTATACCATAAAGAGTTTGAGCAATAAGTATGCAGCAATGGTGGTTAAAGCAATGGCAAACAACCAGCATTGCACATATTATTTTGCTGCCGCTATCTTGGCTGTTTGCCGCCATGACCGCGCTAAGGCGTTTTTTATATCGAAGCAATATGCTCACGAGCCAACGTCTAAGTGTACCAGTGGTGGTGGTTGGCAATATTAGTGTAGGTGGCACTGGAAAAACGCCGTTGGTGATTGAATTGGCGGCGCAATTACAACGCGCAGGTTTTAAGCCGGGCATTATTAGCCGGGGCTATGGCGGTACACAATCGGGTGAGGTTTTGCCCAGCAGTCCGCCGCTTCAATTTGGTGATGAGCCGGTATTGATTGCCAAGCGTAGCGCCTGCCCAGTGTGGGTCAATGCAGATCGTGTGGCTGCGGGCAGGGCGCTGCTGGCTGCCCATCCTAGTTGTAATGTGATCATCAGTGACGATGGCTTGCAGCACTACCGTTTACAGCGCGATATGGAAATCGTCGTGGTTAATTCCACTCACTCATTGGGCAATCATCGTTTATTACCAGCCGGGCCGTTGCGTGAAAAAATTAGTCGCTTAAGCAGCGTGCACGCTATTGTTGACACTGGTCGTGCTGGTTTAAACCATGTCATTGCGCTTAAGTCATTACCGCCAGTGTTTGCCATGCAACTCAATATGCTGGGCATAGTCAGTATAGATGGCACGCGTAAAATTAGCTTAGAACAGTTAAAGCAGCAACAGGTGATGGCGATTGCAGGTATAGGCCACCCCGAGCGGTTTTTTAATTTTTTAAAAGGCTTAGGTTTGTCTTGTAGTGTGCAGGCATTTGCCGACCATCACGCATTTACGAAAGCAGATTTTGCGCACATGCAAGCATATACACTATTGATGACAGAAAAAGATGCCGTAAAATGTCAGCAATTAAACTTAACTAACGCATGGTATATGCCAGTCAGCGCCATGCTGGCGCCAGAGGCCGATGGACAGTCATTAGCCAGTCTAGTCATTCAATATATTACAAAGCATAGAGGCACGATATGAACCCTAAACTATTACAAATACTGGTGTGCCCTGTCACCAAAGGGCCGTTGATTTACAACAAAGCCAGCAATGAACTGATTTCAAAATCTGCCCGTTTGGCTTACCCCATACGCGACGGTATTCCTGTAATGTTGGAAGAAGAGGCGCGCAAGTTAAGCCCCGATGAGAAGATAGACGATCAAACAGATGGGAATGCAGCAGCGTGAGTTTTAAAGTAGTGATTCCTGCGCGTTACGCCAGTACGCGCTTGCCGGGTAAACCGCTATTGGAGATAGCCGGTAAACCAATGGTGATCTGGGTGGCGGCACAAGCCGTTAAAAGCCTAGCCAACCAAGTAGTGATTGCGACTGATTTTGAAAAGATAGTGCAAGTCGCGCAACATTATGACGTGCCCGCCGTGATGACGCGTATTGACCATGCGTCTGGTACGGACAGAATTGCTGAAGTGGCCGATAAAATGGCATGGGCGGATGAGGATATTGTGGTCAATGTGCAAGGGGATGAACCGCTTATCGACCCGCAGCTAATTAATGAAGTGGCGCTGACCTTGGCAAACAGCCCGCAAGCGGTGATGGCCACAGCTTGTCATCCTATTCATGATGAAGCCGCGTTTTTAAACCCTAATATTGTCAAAGTAGTGTTGGACACTCACAGCCACGCGTTGTACTTTAGCCGTGCGCCTATACCTTACCCGCGCGATGACGCCTTTAAACAACAGATTACAGCGCATCGTCATATTGGTATTTATGCGTATCGGGTGGGGTTTCTTAAGCAATATGCGAAGCTGAGTGTGACGGCGTTAGAGCAGATTGAAAGCTTGGAACAGTTACGCGTGCTGCATCATGGCTACAAAATTGCGGTGAGTATTACTGATAATGCGCCTGCCAGTGGTGTCGATACGCAAGCCGATTTGGATTATGTAAGGTCAGTCATTAAAGCTTAATATGCTGATTTTAAAGGTGTTAATTTCTAAATATAAAATACACCGCGCCCATCAAACACAAGCCCGCCCATACAAAATCTAGCTTAATCGGTTGTTGCATGTACAACACAGCAAACGGCACAAATAGCGTTAAGGTAATCACTTCTTGTAAGATTTTAAGCTGCGCTAGATTCAGCTCAGTAAAGCCGATGCGGTTGGCGGGCACTTGAAATAAATACTCAATTAAAGCAATGCCCCAACTAATCAGTGCGGCAATAATCCATGGTTTACTGTTAAGATTTTTAAGGTGACCGTACCATGCAAACAGCATAAATAGGTTGGAAATACTGAGAAGAAAAACGGTTTTGAGTAAGGTGATGGACATCAGACTTAGATAAACCCAATATTGAGGGAATTAATCGTCTTTCACAAGGAAGTAAGCCGATGACAGTACAAGTAAGTACGGCAAGACGAAACTGATACAGTGAACCGCATTTTGCTTGATGATTAATTTCATTGAGATGTCGTTGTATTAAATCAGTGTTTTGCTAACATTTTCGTAGCCAAGGCGAATGAGCGCAGACAGTATAAGTAATACGGCATGCGAAATTTAACGCTGGCTACGGAATAGATTTGCAAAAGACTACACTGCGGCTTCGCCTGTTTCACCCGTACGGATGCGGATGACTTGCTCCACATTAGTGACAAATATTTTGCCATCACCAATTTTGCCAGTCATAGCGGCTTTCACAATCGCATCAATCGCAGCATCTACCATGTTATCTGCCAATACCAGTTCTAGCTTAATTTTTGGTAAAAAATCCACCACATATTCGGCGCCACGATACAGTTCGGTATGGCCTTTTTGACGACCAAACCCTTTGACTTCAGTCACGGTTAAGCCATTGGCACCAATGGCAGAAAGCGCTTCGCGTACTTCGTCTAGTTTAAACGGTTTGATAATGGCATCGATTTTCTTCATGCTGGCTCCAAAATTATGACTTAATATTATTGATTTATATTCTACGCACTTAAGATTGACTATTCAAACGTTAACTTGCAGGTGATAGGGTAGCGGCGGTCTTTGCCAAAGCCCTTTTGGGTGATACGCACACCCACTGCGGCTTGCCTGCGCTTGTATTCGTTGCGGTCTATCAGTTGCGTTACACGCATCACATCTTGTTCGCTAAAGCCGCGCTCAACAATGGCTGGCCGACTTAGGTCTTCTTCCACATAAGCCTGCATAATAGCGTCCAATATGGCATAAGGCGGCAAGCTGTCTTGGTCAGTTTGGTTAGCACGCAACTCAGCGCTAGGCGGGCGCGTAATAATGCGTTCTGGAATGGCATGTGATAGTTGGTTGCGATACTCTGCTAGCTTGTATACCAAGGTTTTAGGCACATCTTTGAGCAGTGAAAAGCCGCCCGCCATGTCGCCATATAAGGTGCTGTAACCCACTGCCATTTCAGATTTATTGCCGGTGGTGACTACGATGCTGCCAAACTTATTGGATAGCGCCATCAGCAGCATGCCGCGGATACGCGCTTGCAAGTTTTCTTCGGCGGTATCAAACGGGCGGTTACCAAATTCAGGCGCAAGTGTTTCTCTAAATAGCTCAAACAAGGCTTTGATAGGTAATTGGCTATGCTGTACGCCCACCAATGTGGCCATCTCAATGGCATCATCGACACTGATGTTGGAGGTGAATTCGGATGACATCAGTACGACTTTAACGCGATCTGGCCCTAGCGCATCCACTGCAATAGCCAAAGTGAGGGCAGAGTCGATGCCGCCAGACAAACCCAACACTACGCTAGGAAATTTGTTTTTATTAACATAATCGGCCAAACCCAAGGTGAGCGCTTGGTAGACCATCGCTTCTATGCTTAGTGCTGGCGCTATCACGCTAGGTGACGGCAAGCCGTGCACAATATCGATCGTGCTTAATGATTCAACAAATGCGGGCAATTGGGTGGTGATATGGCCTTGAGGGTTAAGTACAAAGGAGGCGCCATCAAACACCAACTCATCTTGGCCGCCCACCATATTGACATAGACCACAGACAAGCCGGTTTCTTTGACGCGGTCGCGCAACACTTCATAGCGCGTATTCAGCTTGTCCATATGGTAGGGCGAAGCATTCAATGAAATGAGCAGTTCGGCACCGGCAGCTTTGGCTTTGGCAGCAGGTTCAGCCTCCCAGCCATCGGCGCAAACCATCACGCCTATATGCTGACCCTCATGTTCAAATACCAGTGCGCTGTTGCCCGGTTTAAAGTAGCGTTCTTCGTCAAACACGCTGTAATTAGGCAACACCTGTTTGTGATAAGTGTGTTGAATTTTACCGGCTTTGATTAAGCTGGCCGCGTTATACAAATGACCATGTGACTGATGCGGGTGGCCTATGAGCACACTAATATTTGGCAGTGCCTTGGCGATGCGCTTGAGCGCACGTTGATTGGCCTGCATAAAATCTTCGCGATACAGCAAATCTTCCGGCGGGTAGCCACACAATGCCAACTCAGGAGTCACTAATAGCGTAGCCCCCTGTTGCATGGCTTTTTGTGCATACGCAATAATCTTGTCGGCATTGCCATGCATGTCGCCCACCATGGCATTGATTTGTGCAATTGCAATTTTCATGGCGAATGCTTAGTATTTGCCGCCAGCGTTTTTGATTAGGCTAACAATCTCTGCATTTTGTTTTTTCAACGCGTACACATAAGCCGTTAAGCCGTATTGGTCGCGCGCTTTCACGTCTGCTTTACGTTCAAGCAATAAGGCCACCATTTCGGGTGAATCGGTGTCTACCGCTAACTGTAACAGCGCCGTGCCTTCAGAGTCTTGATGATTGACATTAGCGCCTTTGTCCAGCAAGGCTTTGGCCACGGCCAGCTGGGATTTTTTCACCGCCCAAGTAAGTGCTGTCCATTTCGAGTCATCTTGTTCGTCGACATCGGCACCTTTCTCCAGCAGAAAATTGACCACTTCAACATGGCCCTCACGCGCGGCAATCATCATGGCGGTGGTGCCTAACTTATCGCGGATATCCAAATTTGCGCCATTATTAATCAGGCTGGCGACTGTAGCCACATCGCCATTTTTAGCGGCAAACATCAACACGGTGCGACCATCGTCACCTTTGGTGTTGGCATCTATGCCATGTTTGATGATTAAATCCACCGTTTCGCTATAGCCAGAGCTGGCGGCCAAGCCTAAGGCACTCCAGCCGCCTGTGTCACGCACTTTGGCGTCAGCACCTTTGTCTAGCAATACTTTCACGGTAGCGACATGATTTTTCTTGGCGGCAAACATCAGCGCTGTCCAGCCACCTTTGTCTTTGGCGTTTAAGTCGGCACCACTTTCAATTAAGGCGCTAGCCACTGCGGCATTGTCTTTGCGTGCGGCGTACATCAATGCAGTAATGCCGTCGGCATCTTTGGTGTTGGCGCTGGCACCACTGGCTAGCATGGCTTTAACGGTGGCTAAGTCACCTTTGGAAGAAGCCGTCAGCATATAGGCAATATCGGTGTTGGCCGGTTTTTTGGCGGCAACAGCGAGATGGCTATAGCCAGCGCTCAACATTAAGCTTAGGCTAATTAACAAACTACCTATGAATTTAAGTGTCATTCGCTTACCTTATCAAGTACGTGCTTGTTTAAGTTGTATTGCTTGCATCACGGCAAGGCCTAGTTCTGCTGGCGAACCTGCCACTACGCAGCCTGCCGCTTCTAGTGCCAAAATTTTGTCTTCAGCACGGCCCGCGCCGCCAGAAATAATCGCCCCGGCGTGGCCCATGCGTTTGCCTTTAGGGGCGGTTAAGCCTGCGATATACGCCGCCACCGGCTTGGTGACATGGTGTTTAATAAAATCTGCCGCCGCCTCTTCATCACTGCCGCCAATTTCCCCGACCATAATAATGGCTTCGGTCTCTGGATCAGCTTGAAACATGGCCAAGCATTCAATAAAATTCAAGCCTTTAATCGGGTCACCACCGATGCCTACGCAGGTGGTTTGGCCTAAGCCCAAGGCAGTGGTTTGATGCACGGCCTCGTAAGTGAGGGTGCCAGAACGCGATACCACGCCTACCTTACCACGCATATGGATACTGCCCGGCATAATGCCGATTTTACATTCGTCTGGTGTAATCACACCCGGACAATTGGGGCCTATCAGAGTGGTGCCATTGGCTTTAAGCGCAGCTTTCACATTCAGCATATCCAACACCGGGATGCCTTCGGTAATACATACCACCAAGGCAATGCCAGCATCGCTGGCTTCTAATATCGAATCCGCCGCAAATGGTGGTGGCACATAAATCACGCTGGCATTGGCCTGTGTTTCACGCACCGCTTCGCGCATAGTGTTAAATACGGGCAAGTTCAGATGCGCTTGTCCGCCTTTACCCGGCGTCACGCCACCCACCATTTGTGTGCCATAGGCTAAGGCTTGTTCTGAATGGAATGTACCTTGTTTGCCGGTAAAGCCTTGGCATAACACTTTGGTATTTTTGTTTACTAATATACTCAATTTTTATTCCTAAAAGCGCACCACAGAGACACAGAGGCACCGAGTAAGCCCCAAACTTTACCGCTTTAACAGCGTTTATTGCTAAACCAACATTTAAACTTCAGCATCAATCATACTGAACTCAAGTTGGTTTTCTCTGTGCCTCGGTGTCTCTGTGGTGAATTAATTTACTAGGCAACAGCTGCAACTGCTTGCTGCGCGGCATCGGTTAAATTTTCTGCCGAGATAATATTTAACCCACTATCGCGTAACATTTGCTTACCTAATTCAACGTTGGTACCTTCTAAACGGACGACCACCGGAATGGTCATGCCGACTTCTTTCACAGCGGTGATAATGCCCACCGCAATAATATCGCAGCGCATAATGCCACCAAAAATATTCACTAATATCGCTTTAACATTTTGATCTGCAAGGATAATTTTAAAGGCCTTAGCCACCGTTTCGGCCGTGGCGCCGCCGCCTACATCCAAGAAGTTGGCCGGCATACCGCCGTGGTATTTAATTAAGTCCATGGTGGCCATGGCCAAGCCTGCACCATTTACCATGCAGCCTATATTGCCGTTTAATGCAATATAGTTCAGCCCGGCATGATGCGCTTCGGCTTCTTTGGCATCATCCTGCGACCAATCACGTAATTCCGCCAGCGTTTTTTGACGATACAAGGCATTGTCATCCACCGTCATTTTGCAATCCAACGCCACCAATTTGCCTTCTGTGGTGACAATCA
>DASWSZ010000108.1:0-5756 GCA_036402395.1 Methylophilus sp. | reverse complement strand
TCAACATTCAATTTCTCAAACGGAATGGCCTCAAGACTAGCGCCATTCACAAACGAATTTTCGCTAATTTCCACCGAATGCAGGCGTTGCTGGTTAGCACTGGCGTTGTCGGCGTTTAAATCAGAAATCCCTTTAAAGTAACCCTGAAACATTTTATAGCGCTCTTCACGGAACAAGCGGATGCGCTTGACCACGCGATTCAGCGGCACCCCCAACAACACCAACGCGTGCGAGGCCAACATTAAACTGCCCTCTAGCACTTCGGGCACCACTTCGGTAGCGCCTGCGTCTCTAAACGCGTCCATATCGGTGTCATCATACGTCCGCACAATGACGGGCAAACTAGGATAACGCTCTTGCACCATATGCAAAATTTTCATGGTGGCGCGCTTGTCGGCATAACTGACGATCATGGCTTTGGCGCGTGGCGCACCTGCGGCTTCCAGCACCACACTACGGCCAGCATCACCATACATCACATGCTCACCCGCAGCAGCCGCATCTTTGACACGCGTGGAGTCGTTATCTAACGCGATAAACGGAATTTGCTCTTCACGCAGAAAGCGACCCAGATATTGGCCGCTACGGCCATAACCACAAATAATCACATGGTCGCTTAAGGTTTTACCCACTTCACTAATGGCCTCGACCACCTCTGTACTATTGCGGGTATAACTTTTAACCAAACTGCGCACAATGCGACCGTTATATTGAATAATAAATGGCGCAACGATCATCGACAGCAACGATACTGCCAACACAATTTGTAGCTCTGGGCCATTAATCAAACCGCGCATGAGGCCTAGCGATAGAATAACAAAGCTAAACTCACCGGCCTGCGCCAAAATAATACCAGTACGTATACCTACACCAAGTTCAAAGCCAAAATAACGCGTTAGCACCGCAATCACTGACGCCTTAAACAGTATAAATAGCACCAGCAAACCTATGATGAGGCCAATATGGTCGATTAACGCACTGACATTCAGTAACATGCCGACGCCAATAAAGAACAAGCCAAGCAGGATATCGCGGAACGGCGCGATGTCAGATTCCACTTGATAGCGGTAGCGCGTTTCTGAAATTAGCATACCGGCAATAAACGCACCCAAAGCAAAGGATAGTCCAGCCGCATGGGTGGCCGACGCCAGTAATAAAGTCACCATCAGCACATTGAGCACAAATAACTCGCGCGAGCGCTGTTTGGCGACTAAATCGAACCAACTATTGAGAATGTTTTTGCCAAATTTAAATAAGATAAATAACAACACTGCCGATTTGGCCAAAGACAACATCAGCAGGGTTTGCCAATCTTGGTCTTGCATACCCAAAGTGGGAATCAGCACCAAAATAGGAATCACCGCTAAATCTTGAAACAGCAAAATACCGATACTTAAACGGCCGTGACGAGAATTTAAATCGACGCGCTCCATTAAAATTTTGGAAACAATCGCGGTGGAAGACATGGTGAGCGCACTGGCCACCACAAAGGCACTGGTCAGCGTCAAGCCCATCATCATCGCCACCGCCATAATAGTGGCTAAAGTAATGGCCACCTGCATGCCACCCAAACCAAACAAGGTGCGACGCATGGCGTACAGCTTGGGCAAACTAAACTCTAAGCCTATACTAAACATCAAAAATACAATGCCAAACTCGGCAATACTGCGGCTGGATTCTGTGTCTTGCATAAAGCCAAACGTATGCGGGCCTAGCAACACGCCCACTAAAAAATAGGCCAACATGGCGGGCAAATGCATAGCGCGAAACAAGGCAATCACCAGCACAGAGCTGGTGAGCACAAGTAGCACGGTGGTGAGTGAATCAAACATCCAGCCTCTTTCATGGGTTAAGCATTTTCCGCAAATAGAAAAATGCGGCTCAGGCAAAAATTGTGCCTAGTTATACATTTTACGCGAGAATCTGCGTTTTTTGCTTTATTCTCTATCGCTTACCTTGCTATACTCATTCTATGTCAACCACTCATCAGCCTATTCAGCAAACAATGCGCACAGAATCGCCCTCATTAGCGCTTGCCCGCAAAATATTATTGCTAGAAGCCAACGAAATTGAAATGTTGGCAGGCCGTTTAGATGCCACCTTTGAACGCGCGATTGACCTCATTTTACAATGCCGTGGCCGCGTTGTGGTAAGCGGCATGGGTAAATCTGGTCATGTAGGTAGGAAAATTGCGGCTACGCTGGCCAGCACTGGCACACCTGCATTTTTTATGCATCCGGCAGAAGCCAGCCATGGCGATTTAGGCATGATTACCAGTGAAGATGTGGTGATTGCACTGTCCAACTCGGGTGAGAGCGATGAAGTGATTGCTATCCTGCCGCCTATTAAACGCTTGGGCGCCAAAATTATCAGTATTACTGGCACAGATGACTCTACATTAGCGCGTGAATCACATGTGCATTTGAGCGCAAAAGTGTCACAAGAAGCTTGCCCGCTAGGCTTATCACCCACTGCTAGCACTACGGCGGCCTTGGCCCTAGGGGATGCACTAGCCTTATGTGTATTGGATTTGCGTGAATTTACTGCGGAAGACTTTGCTCGCTCGCATCCGGGCGGCAGTTTAGGTAGACGACTATTAACACGCGTCAAAGACGTCATGCGTACTGGCGACGCGATTCCTAGTGTTCCCGACACAGTGATGCTGACAGATGCTTTGCTGGAAATGACCAAAAAAGGCTTGGGCTTTACGGCGGTGGTCAATGCGCAAAACCAACCAGTAGGCGTCTTTACTGATGGCGATTTGCGCCGGGCGTTTTTGAACAATACCCCCGCCAACAGCACCCAAATTCAGCAGGTCATGCATGCTGCGCCAAAAACCATCAATGCCGAACAAATGGCAGTAGAAGCAGTGGAACTGCTGGAAACACATAAAATTAATGGGCTGATGGTGGTGAACCAAGCCAACCAATTAGTCGGTGCATTTAATATGCACGATTTACTCAAAGCAAAGGTAGTGTAATGAACGAAGCAGTATTGGCGCGTGCAAAATTAATTAAATTGGTGATATTTGATGTTGACGGTGTGATGACAGATGGTGGCCTGACCATAGGTGATGACGGCTTGGAGTATAAAACCTTTAATACACAAGACGGCTTGGGCATGAAGCTATTAAAAAACAGTGGTGTGCAGATGGCGATTATTACTGGCCGCACTTCTAAAGTGGTGACGCAGCGTGCCGAGAGCACCGGCGTTGCGCATTTTTACCAAGGCGTGGAAGACAAACTGGTGGCGTTTAATGATTTGATTAGCAAATTGAATATCCTGCCAGAACACACCGCGTTTATGGGCGACGACGTCGTCGATATGCCCCCCATGTTGCGTTGCGGATTAAGCATTACCGTACCTGCTGCGCCACAAGCGGTACAAGCAAGGGCGCATTACATTACCAAAAAGGAAGGCGGCCGCGGTGCGGTCAGAGAAGTATGTGAGTTGATTATGCAGGCGCAAAATACGTTAGAGGCGCAGATGGCACCTTACTTCAAGCTGTAACCAGTCGTTATTCATGCACAATCGCTACACCATCATGTTTCCATTAGTGCTGGCCTTTATGCTGGCGCTGATTACGTTTTGGATTAACCAAACCGTACTGGAGCAAGGGCCAAAAATTGATGGTAGCAATCGGCATGACCCTGATTACCGCCTGAAGAAATTTGTCACCTCGCAAACCGATGCAGCCGGCAACATGCGTTATGTGCTGGCTGCGGCAGAAATGCAACATTACCCAGATGATGACAGTACGGTATTGAAACTGCCACGGTTTACCCAGTTTGCGGTGGATAAACCTTACACACAAATTGTCGGTGCGCGCGGCTATGTGGCAGGTGATGGCGAGTCTATTGAGTTTGTCGATAATGTGAAAGTGGTACGGCAAGCCACGGCAGAAAAAGGTGAAATGCAATTGCTAACAGACAAACTGACGATTTTGCCTAATCAGGACATGGCCAAAACCAACAGCGCGGTGCGTATTACGCAAGCACCTAGCACTGTGGTGAGCGGCGTCGGTATGGAGTTTGATAAAAAAAATCAAACCATGAAGCTGTTTAACCGAGTAAAAGTACATTATGAAAGACCGCAACCACGGCAAGTGAAAAAAGCGGTCAATGCTAAGCCACAAAACACTAAGCGTGCGGTAAACGTCAAAAAATCGCAAGCCACTAAAAAACCGGCCGTTAAAAAGCCAGCTGTTAAAAAGAAATAAACTGGAGAATCTATGATGAATTTAATGCGTATCTGCGCACCCTTGCTTGGCATGCTATTACTGCCATCACTGGCGTGGGCAGAAGCGGCCGACCGTGACAAGCCAATAGAACTGGAAGCCGATACCGTCACTGTCAATGATGCCAAAAAAACCAGCACTTACACCGGCAATGTGATTCTGACGCAAGGCACTTTGGTGATTCATGCCGAAAAATTAGTGGTGCGGGAAGATATAGAAGGCTTTCAACACAGCACCTCTACCGGCAACCCAACGACATTTAGGCAAAAGCAAGAAGGCAAAGACGAGTATATGGAAGGCCGTGGTCAACGCATTGAATACGATGGCCGCATGGATAAAGTCTATTTGTATACCAAAGCCTCGGTTAAACGCGGTGAAGACGTGGTGTATGGCGACTTCATTAGTTATGACGCCAATGCTGAGTATGCAGAAGTCATCGGTGGTACAAAGTCGGCCACGCCTGGCGGCAACAGCGGCAGAGTGAAAGCCATTATCCAACCTAAAAATAAAGGTGCTGCCAAGCCAGCCGCCCCTAAACCAGCCAGTAACAACAGTTCGGAGCTGGCACCCATCAATAACCTTCAACTCAATAAAACCTTACAGTCTGGCCTAGCGCCACAAGCCAACAATTGAGCATACTCTCTATTAAGCCTTAGCCACGAGACACCATGAGCGAACTGATCGTCGAAAATTTGCGTAAATCCTACAACACCCGCTTGGTGGTGCAGGATATTTCTCTGCGCGTTAAAAGTGGAGAAATTGTCGGCTTACTTGGCCCGAATGGCGCTGGTAAAACCACCAGTTTCTATATGACAGTAGGCTTGGTGGCCTTAGACGGCGGCCGCATTTTACTCAACAACAAAGATTTAAGCCGCATGCCCATCCATAGCCGTGCGCGCATGGGCTTATCTTACTTGCCACAAGAGCCATCAATTTTTCGTAAACTTACCGTCACCGAAAACATCATGGCAGTGCTGGAATTGCAGGATTTATCGGAACAAGCGCGTGAAGAACAACTGGAATCGCTGCTGCACGAGCTGCATATTGTGCATATCCGCAATAGCATGGCCATTAGTTTATCGGGTGGGGAGCGCCGCCGGGTGGAGATTGCGCGCTGTTTAGCCACCAATCCCAGCTTTATTTTATTGGATGAGCCGTTTGCCGGCATTGACCCAATTGCGGTACTAGATATTCAAAAAATTATCCGTTTTTTAAGCAGCAAAAACATCGGCATTTTAATTACTGACCATAACGTACGTGAAACCTTAGGCATTTGCGACCGCGCTTATATTGTCAACGATGGTACGGTGTTTGCCTCTGGCACACCCGATGAAATTGTGCAGGATGAAGCAGTGCGTGAAGTTTATTTAGGTAGAGATTTTAAGCTTTAATATGAAACAAAATTTACAAATCCGCATGTCGCAAAACCTTGCGCTAACGCCGCAATTGCAGCAGTCAATACGCCTGTTGCAACTGTCGACGCTAGAGTTGAACCAAGAGCTAGAAACCATCCTGCAAG
>DASWSZ010000107.1:0-5502 GCA_036402395.1 Methylophilus sp. | reverse complement strand
AAAGCCATCGGGATATTCAACGCGCAAGCCATCAATGGTAATGATTTCATTGGCACCGGCAAAGTTAGCAGTTTTTTGCAGCTGGCTAATCAAAGCGTGCGGCTCACCTTCGTTCATATGAATATGCTGTTCTGGCGTACTCACACTATCGGGCAGGTTGTTTAAAATCTCAGACGGGTTAGGGTGACGGCTTAAAATTTCTAGTAAGCGCGCGCCAGCATACAAGCCATCATCAAAGCCATACCAACGTTTTTTGGTGAGTTTGCTATCGTTAAAAAATACATGGCCACTCATTTCACCGGCCAAGGCAGCGTTGGTTTCTTTGATTTTTGCTTTGACTAAGGAGTGGCCGGTTTTCCACATCATCGGGTTGCCGCCATGCTTAATAATCCACGGCGTTAGGTTGCGGGTCGATTTCACATCAAAAATAATATTGGCCGCAGGGTTGTTGCTTAACACATCTTCGGCAAACAGCATTAGTTGGCGGTCTGGGTAAATAATATTGCCTTCTTTGGTGACCACGCCCAAGCGGTCGCCATCGCCATCAAACGCCAAACCAATTTCGGTACGGCTGGTTTTTAATGTTTCGATTAAATCGCTTAAGTTTTCAGGTACGGACGGGTCTGGATGGTGGTTAGGAAAGTGGCCATCCACCTCGCAAAATAACTCTTCTACATGGCAGCCAATGGCGTTATAGAGGGTTTTGGCAAAAGCCCCCGCCACGCCGTTGCCACAATCTACCGCGATGCGCATGGGGCGGGTTAAGTTAATGTCGGCTTTAATGGTATTAATATAGTCATCGACAATGTCGTATTTGCGCTCCAAGCCTTCACCGTAGGTCAGGTCTTTGTTTTCTACGCGCGCTCTTAAGCCTTGAATCGCTTCGTTGGACAGTGTCTCACCCGCCAACACCATTTTAAGGCCGTTGTAATCGGGTGGGTTATGGCTACCAGTCACCATCACACCGCATTGGGTGTTAAGGTGATACGCAGCAAAATACACCATAGGCGTCGCCACCATGCCTAAATGAATCACATCGACACCGGCTTTACGGATGCCGTTAGACAGCGCTTGCGCCAAATCAGGCCCGGATAAGCGGCCATCGTAACCTATGCAGATTTCGGTTTGTCCGCGGAACTTGGCTTCTGAACCAAGCGCATGGCCGATGGCTTCTACGATGTCTGGGGTAAGGGTTTTGCCAACAATGCCGCGGATATCATAGGCTTTAAAAATTTCTCTAGATAAATTATCTCTAGGTAAGGCTGTAGCTGAATGCATAGTAAACAATCAAAAAATAAGTGATGTGGTGAGCGAGTTGGTCAAACCCTAACAGTATCCAAAACCAGTTGCTGTTGTCGGCGCGTAAATCGAAGTGTTTATTGATATTGAGCTTGGCCCAATCAATATGATAATGCAGTAAAAAATCAATCAGTGCGTAAAGTAGGGCCTGTTGGCCGATAAACCATACCAGTACCAGCCAAGTGCCAATGCCATGTACCAGCGCATGCGCTATACCGCCCATATGCAGGTAGATGCCTTTGTTGCGGTACATCCATGGCGAAGTCTGCAATGGAAAATCGCAGACAAAGTGCTTGATAAATAGCAGGAACAGCGCCTCAAACATGCTGCTAGCTGGCCTCGTCTATCCAAGCCAGCTGAATAGCCTCTAATATTTTTTCGCCGCAATGGGCGGGGTCATCATTAAAGCCGTCTAATGCCAACACCCATTCCATCAAATCGGTAAAGCGTACGGTGCTAGGATTGGTGTCGGGGTATTTGTCGTAAAGCGCTTCTGCAATACGCAGGCTATCTGTCCATTTCATACTGGGTTCATTTCTGAGTGAATGTAAATAGATTATAGCTTGCTTACATCGGCAGCGTAAGTAGTCAAACTGGGTAGACAAAACGCTCAGCACGAAAGCTAGGCCTATATTCGATGGAAAAAAAACGCCTAGCACGAAGGCTAGGCTAAGGGGGGAGCGATTTTGGAGATGCGCTAATGATTAGTTAGCAAATCTTGTGCCAAAAATATATTAATTAAAATCAATCACTTATAATTTTGTGCTTTGCTGTCTTGCGCGTGGCGATGCACTTTGCGGGTGATATGAACCAATCTGGTGCATCAATGATTGTGCAATTGTTTGTGATCAGATAAAACTTAGTGCGGTCTTGATGTACCAATGACTGTTTGCCTTACTTGCTAGGTGAATGTGTTTAAGCATTGTTTATGCCATTAGCACAACATGCTAAAATGATATTTTTTAAAATCAACGTTTGATGGAAACCATCCCCCATGTTTAGCTTTGCGAAAAATTTAAGTGTTGCAGACCCTACCTTATGGCAATTTGTTGAAAGCGAACGTCATCGCCAAGAACAGCATATCGAGCTGATTGCCTCCGAAAATTACACCAGTCCAGCCGTGATGGAAACGCAAGGCTCACAACTGACCAACAAATATGCCGAAGGCTATCCTGGCAAACGTTTTTATGGTGGCTGTGAGTTTGTCGACCAAGTAGAGCAATTGGCTATCGACCGCGTCAAAGCTTTGTACGGCGCTGAGTATGCCAATGTACAACCGCATTCAGGCTCACAAGCCAACCAAGCGGTGTATTTTTCTATCTTAAAACCGGGCGATACCGTCATGGGCATGAACTTAGGTCATGGCGGCCATTTAACGCACGGCTCGCCTGCCAATTTGTCTGGCAAGCTATTTAATATTGTGGCGTATGGTCTCAACGATAAAGAAGAAATTGATTATGACGAAATGGAACGTATCGCCATCGAGTCTAAGCCTAAGCTATTAATCGGCGGTGCCAGTGCGTATGCTTTACGTTTTGATTGGGCGCGCATGGCAGAAATTGCCAAAAAGGTCGGCGCTTATTTTATGGTGGATATGGCGCATTATTCTGGCTTGATTGCAGCTGGCGTCTACCCAAACCCAGTGCCACATGCTGATTTTGTGACTTCAACTACGCACAAAACCTTACGCGGCCCACGTGGCGGTATTATTTTGGCCAAAGCCGAATACGAAAAAATGTTGAATTCCAACGTGTTTCCAAGCTTGCAGGGTGGTCCTCTCATGCACGTGATTGCCGGTAAAGCCACCGCGTTTTTAGAAGCGCTACAGCCTGATTTTAAAGAGTATCAAACCCAAGTGCTTAAAAATGCCGATACCATGGCTAAAACCTTGGCCTCTCGCGGTTTGCGCATCATTTCTGGTCGTACCGAGTCGCATGTGTTCTTGGTGGATTTACGGCCGAAAGGCTTGACCGGTAAAGCGGCCGATGCCTATTTAGGTTTGGCGCATATTACCGTCAATAAAAATTCGATTCCTAATGATCCGGAAAGCCCATTTGTCACGTCTGGTATCCGCATTGGTTCGCCTGCGATTACCACGCGTGGCTTTAAAGAAGCAGAAGCTGAACAAGTGGCACATTTAATTGCGGATGTGTTGGACAATCCAACCAGTGAAGCGGTGATTGCGGCGACTAAAGATAAGGTGCATGCACTCACCAGCCGTTTTCCCGTGTACGGATAAATTCGATTTAAACATGTCTGCGCTTGCTCACTCGCGGTTACGCGAACTTTTGGTTCTAGACTACACCGCAACCAAAGGTTGTGAAAATCCTCATGTACTAATATGTACATTCCGGTTTTTGCGTTCCGTGCGCCCACGATTAAGCTGCGCTCGCCCTATGTTTAAATCGAATTTCTATCGAGATGCCTACGTTTAGGCAAACGACTATGATTGTTTGGAAAAATGAGCGCGATTTTAAATGTTGGGATGCAGTGCAAGGCGCACGGAACGTATTACGCGAGACAGTACACAGTGGTACGGCGAGCGTAAGCGTACCGCGCAACACAGCAATGCGCCCAACAGGAAAATTAAGCGGAGGTGTGACTTGAAGTGTCCTTTCTGTGGCGATACTGATACCCAAGTGATTGACTCCAGAGTCAACGACGAAGGTGATTCGATACGCCGTCGTCGCAAATGTGGCGCTTGCGATAAACGCTTTACAACTTATGAAACGGCTGAGTTAGACATGCCGCAAGTGGTCAAGCAAAATGGCACACGTGAAGAGTTTGATCGTGAAAAATTAAGGTTATCGTTTACCCGCGCTTTGCACAAACGACCGGTTCCCACCGAATATGTGGACCGTGCTTTGGATCATATTGTACATAAGATTTTAAGCCGCGGTGAACGCGAGATTCCAGCGCGCGATTTGGGCGAAAGCGTGATGCAGGAGCTTAAGCTTATGGATAAAGTAGCCTATATCCGTTTTGCTTCGGTGTACCGAAGCTTCTCTGATGTGGATGATTTTCATGAAGTCATGCGCGATTTGGATGTGCCACGCAAAAAGCAATAAACAAAAAGTAATATAGTTACTGATGCTGTTAATCTATTACAGCCAAAAGTATTCACAGTGTAGTTTTTGTCAGATTGGACCTTGGAATGAAATTAATTAATGCTGCTTCAATCGCGCTGGCCGTGTTTACGCTACTGCTGACTATCGTGTTTTTTACCTGGTGGGCATTTAAAGACCAAGCTGTATTTGGCAGCGAAAAATTCGACCAAACGCGCTGGATGCAAAGCGCGGCCACGCTAGAGCAAGAGTGCAAGCGCGGCGATATGGCTTATCATTTAAAAGAGTATATTTTAATCAAAGGCGCGAAGCGTGAAGCGGTAATGGCTTTATTAGGCCGCCCAAGTTTGGAAGACAGCAATGCTATTGAATACGATTTAGGCAAATGTATGCATGTTTACCACGCCTTACGTATCTTTTTTGATGCCGATGGCCGCTTAATGCACAGTCGTATTTCCTCGCATTAAACATGACAATGCGCTATGTTTAATGCGCTAGACCATATTTACATGACCCGTGCTCTGCAACTGGCAGAGCAGGGCTTATATAGCACCAGCCCCAATCCGCGGGTAGGATGCGTCATTACCTTAAACAATCAAATCATAGGCGAGGGCGCCCACATGAAAGCCGGTGAACCGCATGCCGAGGTATTCGCTTTGCGCCAAGCGGGCGCCTTGGCTAAAGGTGCCACTGCCTATGTGACTTTGGAGCCGTGCAGCCATCACGGCCGCACACCACCCTGTGCCGATGCGCTGGTGCAAGCTGGTGTAGCAAAAGTCATTATCGCCATGCAAGACCCTAATCCGCTGGTGGCAGGCAAAGGTTTAATGTATTTGCAATCGCACGGCATTGTTACTTTAAGTGGTTTGATGACGGCCCAAGCACAAGCGCTTAACCTAGGTTTTATTTCACGGATGACGCAATTGCGGCCATTTGTGCGCTGTAAAATCGCCGCCAGTTTGGATGGCAAAACCGCGTTAGAAAACAATCAAAGCCAATGGATTACTTCGCCAGCAGCACGTCTCGATGTACAGCATTGGCGGGCGCGTTCATGCGCGATTATGACTGGCATAGGTACAGTGTTGGCCGATAACCCTACGCTGAATGTGCGTGAGATTGCCACTACGCGCCAACCCTT
>DASWSZ010000106.1:0-6665 GCA_036402395.1 Methylophilus sp. | reverse complement strand
TTTTGCGTTTAGCACGTCTATTCGTATCACTATAACCAGTCACCAAGCCTACCGTGCCAGCCTCCACATGGTCTAGATACTGAAATAACTTCATCGGCGAAACCATATGTATGTGATAGCCCTGCTTTAGAAAAATATCTTGTATTTCATAGCCCGGAATACGGTTCGCCATAAAAAATGATAGGCCTAACTGCTTCATCAGTTTGACATTCCACAGCGCAAAAAAACTTTTAATGTAGGGCTCAATATAAGGCTTAGGCTCACGCGCTTTTAAACCTAGCGCCAACTTAATTTGGCGTGAATAATATTTAAAAAAACCATTGACCGTGCGCCAGGCAGTGCGCACATAGCCACGATTCAGTTGATGCCGGCAACCCACGGCAGCTACTTTAGGGTCATCCAGCATCACGGCCAAACAACGCGCAAATACTTCGGCATCATAGATAAAGGTATCGGTATGCATTAAAAACAAATAGTCGGTGTTAATCTGCGCAAAAATCAAGTCCAAACCTTTGCCATGCGCTGCAAAGCCTTCTTCCTTTTCCGTCACTTTGCGTTCAATCAAATGGATCCAATCCAATGAACGCAAATACGCCGTACTTTCGTCTTGCGAATCGTTATCCACCACCCACACATCCACCTTGGCTGCTCCAAATGCTCCTTGTGCGATATGCTGCTGCAAAAAATTGAGACAGTTCTGGGTTAAGTCCAAAGTTTTGTAATTGACCAGTGCAATACTGAAATTGGGCAAAGGCTGTGTGGGTAAAGTATACAACGTATTAGGTTCCTAATATTGTTAACAAGTTAGCGCTTACTTCGTTGGCTAATCAAACGACACAAGCGTTTACTAAACCAGTCTAGCTGCTTAACATCCATATAATACATAAAAAATTTCAAACGCTGGGTGCGCCGTACACCCACAGTATGACGATTGAGCGCGGCCAAATCAAAAATAGTACGGTACCAGCCCAGCCAGCTGAAGCGGGCTTTTTCTAAATCAATCAAAGCGACTTCTGGCTGTGCGCCGCTTAACTTAATGCCGCTTAACTTAATAAAGATATGCTTAGGATACAAGGCACGATGCACCAAACCCAGATCATGAAAGCGGCGTATTTCTGTAGCGACACGCACCATCAAGCTGTTTTTTTCTGCAATGCTGGCGCTTAAAAACCATGTGTCCATCAGCACATCTAACGGCACAAAATCGGTCAGCGCCTCAGTCACCAATACTGCACGCTGTTGATTGTTGACTTGCGATTCGCCATACATGACGACCTTAGGGCAAGTGAACTGGTGCTGCGCTAAAAATTGTAACCTTTTAAATTCACGCCGAAAGGTAGGCTCACCAACGACAGGGTGCAGCAACGTGCGCCTGCCATGGTTTTGCTGCTTCTTAACAAACAATGACGTTACTGCACCGTTGTGTGCATCCAAGTTTAAACGTCCTACCCCGCTCCAGCCACCACGGCGCTCATTTGGCGTTTCAAACCAGTCAATGGCATGCGCCCATAGCTGTTCAAACGTGGCTAATTGATGTTGCTGCAGCAGTGTTGCAAACTGATTGGAGAGATATGTCACCCAGTCAAACCCTATTATTTTAAATCCGATTTAGGAGAGAATTCTATCAGGGAATCGCCTTACGCTTTTAACAAACATAACAAAGCCCGCGTTTGCATATAAAATAACGTTGCCTCATTATTACCGACCCCAATGTTACGTGTTATTTGTAAACTCCTCGCGCTATTGTCACTACCCACGCTGCATCGCTTAGGCTGGCTGTTGGGTTGGCTAGTGCATTACTGCAACCCAAACGCGGCTAAACTGCAACGCAACAACCTGCTACAAAGTGGCTTAGTGCAGGAGCCCGCGCAGATGCAACATGTACTCAAACACAATATCGTTGAAACAGGTAAAGCCTTGATCGAAACATTGGCGATTTGGGGCATGCGTGACAGCGACTTGCAAGGCTTAGTCAAACAAGTGGATGGCTGGCCATTGATTCAAACTGCGTTGGACAAGGGTAAAGGCATTATTTTTCTCACACCGCATATGGGCTGCTTCGAGATTGCCTCATTGTATTACGGTGCACGGTATCCATTTACTGTGCTGTATCGTCCACCTAAACTAAAACTACTACAGCCGCTCATAGCACAAGGCCGCGCGCGCATGCATATCAGCCTAGCTGAAGCCAATACTGGCGGTGTGCGCAAGCTTATGCAAGCGCTAAAACGCGGTGAAGCGATTGGTATTTTGCCTGACCAAATTCCGGCCGAAGGTGAAGGTGAATGGGCGGATTTTTTTGGAAAACCAGCTTATACCATGACGCTGGCCAGTAAATTGGCAGAGAAAACCGGTGCCACCATCATCATGGTATTTGGCGAGCGTTTAGCTGATGGCGCGGGCTACCATATTCATCTGACGCAGGTCGCTTCGATTGCCACGCCGCAGCAGTTAAACCAGGCCATTGAACAGCAGGTGAAGCAACTGCCTGAGCAATACTTATGGCAATACAATCGTTATAAAGCCAGACGTCACGCCATGCAAAAGCGCAATGCCCCTAAGGGTTGAGCAATTCGTTTTATGCGTAGGTGTTGATTTACACGCTTTTGATGACAAGGGTTAACTCAGTAGCTTGATGCTTAACCATGCATCTACCTACCTTCATCTACCTCGATAGCCGATTTTTCTACGCGTAAGCGCTGTTGAAATTGAGCACTATTGAATTTGGCATGCAGTTTTTGCGCGCGCTTGTTTACCTGCTGCCAAAACTGGGCAGATTGCGGTAAGTAGTGTTGTTGAAACAACGCGTAGTCCTCTTCCGCCCAACTATCCATGGCGGAAAAAAACAAACCGGCAATGTCTTTCATCACCGCTGTGCCGTTAGCAGCTTGGCCCTGCAACATGCGGTGCAAGTCGATTAAGATAAGATTGAGGTCACCTTGGTCTAAATCGGCCTGCTTCAACACAAAATGACATAAATAAAAATCGCGATGACATAAACCGGCACCGTGCAATTTGGCGGCTAACACGGCAATGGCAATAATCAGTTGTTGCTTTAGCGCTGGCGCCGGTGGCTGCGTTATCCAATTTGCACATAAGTCCTCAAGTGAAACAATCTCACCTAAATCTTCGGTCAAAATAAATGATTGTACTTTGGCAGGATTGACGCCGCGTTGGCCATACGCCACCAGCGGCGTCGTCGGGATGCCAATTTCCACTAATCTTTGAATCGCGCTGACTTCGGTCATGGCGCCTAAAATCGGCTTTTTAAAGCTGATTACATTTTTAATAATCTCGCCCCAACCGACGCCAAAATGCTGCTTAATAAAGTAGCTTTTGTCACCCACCATTACTTGCATGGTTTTGCGGCCGGGCACATCTCTAAAGGCTTTGCCGGATAATTGCATCATGGCTTCAAAGGCATCGCCGCTGGCTAAACGGGCTTGTATGCTCGCTGGAATATGCAGAATTTGACTCATGTTGGCTCGCTTACAGGCTCAATGACCTGCTGATTTTTAGCGCGCTGCTTTTGCGTGGCCAGCGCAATTAAAATTTCCGCCTCTGCACTGCCGTCATTGGCGGCCATAATAGTTTGCGCATACGCCAAGCCATTATCCGACCACTGTTTAAGCTGCTCAGCATCAGCACGACGCATGATCATCCACTGCGCATTAAAGCTGTCTTGGTCATACGGCAACGGGTTGACCAAACCCGCCTCGGCCCTAGCAACATGCTGCGCGTAACCGCAACTTTCTGTTACCAACATGGGTGCTCCACAGGCCATGCCTTCCAAAATCACTAGCCCGGTATTTTCGCGATATGCCGGATGCACACAGACGTCCGCGCCTTGCATCAATTGTGGCGTATCGGCGCGACCTTTCGCAATCACCACATGTTCGGCCAAACCCAACTTACGCGCCATGGCTTCAAATTGTTTAGGGTTGTCCTGCCCCACAGCCACCAAACGTGTAGTTGCGCGCATATCGGCGGGCAGCGCCGCCAACGCTAAAATAGCGCGGTCTAAGCCTTTCATGGCAAAACCGGAACCAGTCAGCAAAAAGACAAAATCCTCTGCACCAAAGCCAAACGCGCAGCGTAAATGTTTGCGCATGTCAACTTTGTCTAGTAACACAAAACGTTGTGGCGATAAAAATGGCGGAATATAATGAAAGCGTGACGGCTGCGTGCCATACCAATGTTTAAAATGCGGCTGTTCGGTGAGCGATACCGCCAATATGTGCGTCTTACTTTGCTTAGCAAATACCGCTTTTTCACAAGCGGCAAACCATCGGTAACGTGGCGTTAATCGGTAGAAAAAACCACGTTGTTGATGCGCGCGCTCAATAAAACAGGGGTCGGCGGCAAAGTGCGCATCTAAATTGGCCATGCGGTTATAACCAAATACATAATCAAATTGGCTGGCGTTGATGATGGCAAAGGTGGCGTCTATAAACTTTTGGTAGCGTTGATAATTAAACCAAGCGTTCTGCGGTAGCATGTGTATCTTAATATCATCTGGTAAGTCGCCCTGCCAACTTAAGCTAAAAATCTCCACGGTATGACCACGTTTGACCAATTCATGCGCGGTGCGCAACATATCGCGTTGCATGCCGCCAAACGGAAAGTACTTAAAAATAATAAAAGCAAAACGCAATGGGTGGTTTTCTTAAAAGCAAAAACTAAATTGTATGCGAAAATACCGCTATGCAATGTCAAAAGCCCATATTTACCACACAAAAGTGTGTCAGCCCCGTCATTGCGACCGCGCTAGCCTGTCACATTTCAGAGAGCGCTAAGCCCAAATATAGGGTGTGCTTGGCCGCACCATCCCGTAAAAAACAGCGCGAATTGCAATGACCCGTGTATGAAAAAAATACTACTGATTAAAACTTCGTCTTTGGGCGATGTGATTCACAACCTGCCAGTGGTGAATGATGTATTGCGCCATTACCCTGGGGCTAGCATTGATTGGGTGGTAGAGGAATCTTTTGCCGATATTCCACGCTTGCACCCCAAAGTGAATCAAGTGTTTACTGTGGCAGTGCGGCGCTGGCGTAAATCTATATTTAAGTGTGACACTTGGGTGCAAATCCGACAGTTTAAACAGCAGTTAGCTGCGCAACAGTATGACTTGGTGATTGATACACAAGGTTTACTCAAAAGTGCGCTAATGACGCTGGCTGCCAATGGCATTACCCATGGCTATGACCGCCACTCTATCCGCGAACCTTTAGCGAGTTGCTTTTACAACCACACCCATGCCATTAGTTATCAGCAGCATGCAGTAAACAGAAATCGAACACTGGTGGCGTTAAGTGGTGGCTACCCGCCACCGACCGACGCACCAGATTATGGCTTAAGTGCTCAGCCGTTAACGCAAGCAAGCACTGCACAGTTACCCAATACAGCTTATATAGTGGCCTTGCACGGCACCAGCCGAGACAGCAAGTTATGGCCAGAAGCGTATTGGATAGCGCTAGGTCAACGCCTAACAGCTGACGGTTTACAGATGCTGTTACCTTGGGCCAGCACCGCCGAGCATTTGCGTGCGCAACGGATTGCAAGCAGCCTACAAAGTGCAGTGGTGCTGCCTAAGTGCAGTATTGCGCAACTGGCCTATATTATTAGCAAGGCCAAAGCTGCGATTGGCGTTGATACCGGCCTCTCGCATTTGGCTGCTGCGCTGGATATTCCCACCATTGCACTTTACACCGATACTAACCCGGCCCTTACTGGCGTCATGGCGGGCGCAAAAGTCAAAGCCATCAACTTAGGCAATATCGACACCACCCCTAGCGTGGATGAAGTCATGAAAGCATTAAATAATCTGTAAATACACCATAAATTTCTCAGGCGACCCTTGAAAGCCTGCGTCGCATCCCCATGTTGTTAAAAGTGTTATTAATGAATGGGGAACCACATGCAAGAAGACCAACAAATGCCAGCAGAAGCAAGTGAATTGCCAACTGACGCGGCGACGGAAAATGCAGTTAATCATGAAGCAAAAATTGCCGAGTTAGAAAAGGCGCTAGAAGAAGCCAAAGCCAGCGTGCTGTATATCAAGGCCGAAGGTGAAAACATACGCCGGCGCGCCAGCGATGATATTGAGAAAGCGCGTAAATTTGCGCTAGAAAAATTCAGTAGCGAATTATTGGCAGTAAAAGACAGCTTAGATGCCGCACTGCTCATTGATAGCGCGGATGTGACTAGCTATAAAAATGGGGTAGAACTCACCGCCAAACAATTGCTCAGCGTATTCGAAAAATTCAACATTGCCGAAATTAATCCAGCCAACGAAAAGTTTGACCCGAATAAACATCAAGCCATCAGCGCGGTGGATTCTGAATTGGAAGCCAATATGGTGGTCAGTGTCTTGCAAAAAGGCTACACCCTGAATGAGCGCGTGCTGCGCCCAGCATTGGTGATGGTGGCAAAGTAAACAGCAATCTCACCACAGAGACACAGAGAAAGTTAAAACCCAAAGTGCGTTTTAGCGTTATCAAGTGCCCTCACTGGCTTGTTTAAGTGCTCTCTGTCTTGGTCTCTCGGTGGTGAATATTTTTTTAAGCACTTGAAAATATAAAAACCATCCGCATTATATGGTTATAGCAATATTAATGAATAACGAACTAAAGGAATAGAAACATGGGAAAAATTATTGGTAT
>DASWSZ010000105.1:0-10540 GCA_036402395.1 Methylophilus sp. | reverse complement strand
CGTTTGTTGGGTTTCGGCCAAGCCTAATTCCCAAGGCGTACCGGCATGTTTGATGGAAGAAATCGGTGAAGCACCAGTGCCACCGTCATGGCCGGCCACTACAATATGGTCTGACTTAGCTTTTGCAACACCGGCGGCCACCGTACCAATACCGGTTTCTGATACTAATTTGACTGAGATTGACGCTTTAGGATTGGCGTTTTTCAAGTCATGAATCAATTGGGCTAAGTCTTCAATTGAGTAAATATCATGGTGCGGTGGTGGTGAAATCAAGCCCACACCCGGCACGCTGAAACGCAATTGCGCAATATACGGTGACACTTTATGGCCTGGTAATTGGCCACCTTCACCCGGTTTTGCGCCTTGTGCCATCTTAATTTGAATCTGATCGGCAGAGGCTAAGTAGTTTGCTGTCACGCCAAAACGGCCTGACGCCACCTGCTTAATGCGCGAACGCATGGAGTCGCCGGCTTTTAATGGAATATTCGATTCGACTAACTCTTCACCAATCACTTGCGCCATGGTGGTGGCGTTGGCGACTGGTATAAAGCGTTTGGCGTCTTCACCACCTTCACCGGTATTGGATTTACCACCAATACGGTTCATGGCAATCGCCAAAGTGGCGTGCGCTTCGGTTGAGATTGAGCCCAATGACATGGCGCCAGTGGCAAAGCGTTTAACGATTTCTTTGGCAGATTCCACTTGGTCAAGCGGGATGGCATTGCCTAGCGGTTTGATTTCAAACAAGCCGCGCAAGGTCATATGACGGCGCGTTTGGTCGTTAATCAATTTGGCATATTCTTTATAAGTGTCAAATTGGTTGGTACGCGTCGCATGTTGCAGCTTAGAAATCGACTCTGGCGTCCACATATGTTCTTCACCACGCACACGGAATGCGTACTCGCCGCCTGCATCCAACGCGTTAGCCAACACTGGATCGTTACCAAACGCTAGGTTGTGCATACGCAAGGTTTCTTCGGCCACTTGGTCTATGCCTATGCCTTCAATCTGCGTGACGGTGCCGGTAAAGTACTCGTTCACAAACGCCGTGTTTAACCCTATGGCTTCAAAAATTTGCGCGCCACAATAAGATTGGTAAGTGGAAATACCCATTTTAGACATGACTTTATACAAGCCTTTGCCGATGGCTTTGACAAAGTTTTTGTTGGCCACATACGCATCTGGCGCCAGCTGTTTAATGGTTTCGTAAGTTAACCATGGGCACACCGCTTCAGCGCCGTAACCAGCTAATAACGCAAAGTGATGTACTTCTTTGGCTGAGCCAGTATCAATCACCAAACCAGTGCTGGTGCGTAAACCAGCTTTGACTAAATGCTCGTGCGTAGCAGAACAAGCCAACAGGGCAGGGATGGCGACACGGTTTTTAGCGACTGCTCTATCAGACAAAATCAATACATTAATACCACTGCGCACAGCATTGACAGCCGCTTGCTGTAGGGCTGTTATCGCAGCCGGCATACCGTCCTTTGCTAAGGCCGCATCAAAAGTAATATCCAGTACCAACGATTTATATTGGCCTTTGGTGTAGGCTTCAATATTTTTAAGTTGCGCCAATTCTTCTAATGTTAGAACAGGTTGGCTGGCTTCCAAACGCAATGGCGGATTGGTTTCATCTACGCCCAATAAGTTAGGTTTAGGGCCAATAAATGTCACCAAAGACATCACCAATTCTTCACGGATTGGGTCAATCGGCGGATTAGTCACTTGCGCAAACAATTGCTTAAAGTAGTTATAGAGTTGTTTTGGCTTGTTAGACAACACCGGCAAAGCAGCGTCGTTGCCCATAGAGCCAGCGCCTTCTTCACCATTGGCGACCATAGGCTGCAACACAAACTTGATGTCTTCTTGCGTAAAGCCAAACGCTTGTTGGCTATCTAATAATGACTCTTTGAGGCCAGATTCCACTTCGACTTTTGGCAAATCGCTTAAATGGTAGCGTGATTGCTCAATCCATTGTCTGTAAGGTTTTGCGTTGGCCAACTGATTTTTAGCTTCAGTGTCATCAATGATGCGGCCTTGCTCCATGTCGATTAACAACATTTTGCCCGGTTGCAAACGCCATTTTTTGATGATTTTTTCTTGTGGGAATGTCAGCACGCCCATTTCAGACGCCATCATGACAATGTCATCCTCAGTCACCAAATAACGCGCTGGACGTAAACCATTACGGTCTAGCGTAGCGCCTATCATTTTGCCATCTGTAAAGGCGACGGCGGCTGGGCCATCCCATGGCTCCATCAAGGCAGCGTGGTATTCATAAAACGCACGTCTGTCTTCATCCATCAAGGCGTTGTTGTTCCACGCTTCTGGAATCAACATCATCATGGCATGTGGCAAGCTGTAACCGCCAGCTACCAATAATTCTAAACAGTTATCAAAACAGGCTGAATCCGATTGGCCTTCGGCAATCAATGGCCACAACTTGTCTAAGTCCTCGCCTATCACGGTCGATTTCATGGTTTCGTGGCGCGCCGCCATCCAATTGACGTTGCCTTGCACCGTATTAATTTCGCCATTGTGCGCAATCATGCGGAAAGGATGCGCTAAATCCCAAGCGGGGAAAGTGTTGGTAGAAAAGCGCTGATGCACCAAAGCCAGTGCAGAAACCACAGCTTCATCAACTAAATCTTTATAGTACACGCCCACTTCATTGGCTAACAACATGCCTTTGTAAACGATGGTACGTGATGAAAACGACGGAATATAAAACTGCGCTTTGTCTTGTAAATTTAGCGCGCGCACCGCATGTTCGATACGCTTACGGATAACAAAACATTTACGCTCGAATGTATTGTGGTCAGCGGCATTGCTAGCTACAAATACCTGACGCATACAAGGTTCTACATCACGTGCGGCCTCAGCAATATTGCTGTTGTCCACCGGCACATCGCGCCAGCCCAACAGCGTTTGGTTTTCTTCGGCAATAATCTTGGCAATCAGCGCTTCGCATTGCGCACGATTATTGGCGTCTTGAGGCAAGAAAATATTACCGACTGCGTATTGACCAGCCTCAGGCAAGGTCATATTTAACTTGGCCGATTCTTTGCGCATAAACGCATCCGGCATTTGCATTAACAAACCAGCACCATCGCCTAATTTAGGGTCGTAGCCAGTGGCACCACGGTGTGTTAGGTTGGTTAGCAGCTCCAAGCCTTTAGCCACGATGTCGTGACTTTTTTTGCCTTTAATATGGGCGACAAAGCCAACGCCACAACTGTCCTTCTCATGGCGACTGTCATACATGCCTTGCGATTTTGGCGCAAGGCCAGAAGCGGCTTGGCCTGAACTAGAGTGAGAACTGGCATGCGCTTGCGTGTGCATAGGGGTGTCTGGTGTATTTACGGCTTGCATATTCTTTGCCCAATAACCAATTACAAAACATTTAGCGGAACCTTCAATAATACCGTTAAACATGTGCAAGTTCAATCATTTAACACCGATTATATGCGAACAAAGCAAGTTTTTTATACGCTAAAGCACGTATAGGCTTGACGTTTTAAATGAGAATGATTATCATTTGCATAAATAGAACGGGTATTATCATCACCGTGTCAACCCTGACTGGAGAAAATCATGCACCCCATCACCAAAAAAGACATTTGTACAAAAGTTATCTTAGCCGAAAGCTTGGGTGTACGGCTAGTGTACTGTCAGCGCTGTGAAGTGGTCGAGCTAGAATTAGGCGCAATTTCGATTAAACTCAGCCCCGATAAAATTCAGCGCATCGCCAATCTGTTGATGAAGGCAAGCTTACGCTTGGATAGGCTATATCCGTCGCTAGCTGGCAGCGATAGCCATACGCCTACCTCAGCACAGGTATTACACTAATTCAGCGACATTAAAAATGTTTGCCTAACTAAACAAGTTAACTGGCCTAAAGCGTGCACTTAGCTTAAGGCGGCAAAGGCTTTTTCTGCGGCTTGAATGGTGGCGGCAATGTCAGCATCACTATGCGCTGCTGACACAAAGCCTGCTTCAAATGCGGATGGGCCTAAATAAATGCCGCTGTCTAACATGCTGTGGAAAAACTGATTGAAATGCGTTTTGTTGTTGTCATGCATGATTTCTGCATAGCTGCTTGGACATTGTTCACTAAAATATAAGCCAAACATGCCGCCGACATTTTGCGCACAAAACGTCACGTCCGCTTGCTTGGCGGCCAGCATCAAGCCATCCATTAATTTTTTAGTTTGCGCTGTAAGCTGGTCATAAAAACCATCGGCTTGCACCAATTTAAGTGTGGTAAGGCCAGCAGACACCGCCACAGGATTGCCCGACAACGTACCGGCTTGATAGACCTTACCCACCGGCGCTAGGCATTGCATGATGTCTTTACGGCCACCAAATGCGCCGACTGGCAAACCGCCGCCTATGACTTTACCCAAGGTGGTCATGTCGGGCTTGATACCATAGAGCGCTTGCGCGCCACCCAAAGCGACGCGGAAACCGGTCATCACTTCATCAAAAATCAGCACCGCGCCATGCTTGGTGCAGAGCTCGCGCAAGGTGGTCAGAAACTCCAAATGCGGCACAATTAAGTTCATATTGCCGACCACAGGCTCGATGATCACACAGGCAATGTCGTCACCCGATTGGCTAAACAAATCATGCAATTGCTGCGTGTTGTTGTATTCAAGTGTCAATGTATGGGCAGCCACACTGGCCGGTACGCCACCAGAATCTGGCTCACCAAACGTGAGTAAACCAGAACCCGCTTTCACCAGCAAACCGTCAGAATGGCCATGGTAGCAGCCTTCAAATTTAACGATTTTATCACGGCCAGTAAAACCACGTGCGGTACGTATCGCGCTCATGGTGGCCTCAGTACCGCTACTATTTAAACGCACTTGTTCCATACTCGGTACTAATTTGTTAATCAGTTCGGCCATTTCTAACTCTAAGCCAGTCGGCGCACCAAACGATAAACTATTGGCGGCAGCGGCTTGCACCGCAGCCACCACTTCTGGGTGGGCGTGACCTAAAATCATCGGCCCCCAAGAGTTAATATAATCGATATATTCTTTACCATCGACATCCCACAACTTAGAGCCTAAGCCCTTTTTAAAGAACACTGGAGTGCCGCCAACCGAGCGAAACGCGCGTACCGGCGAGTTGACGCCACCGGGGATGAGTTGCTGAGATTTTTCAAAGAGCGTTTGATTATTGGAAGTCATGGATGCAAGGATCTTAATGAAAGTGTCTTAATGAAATAATGTTTAAATAAAATTGAACAGTGGCTTGTGTGATTACTAGTTAATCGAATAATTCAGCGTAACGCTGACTAGTACCTAGTATATCGTCATCTAAAAATAAGTCTGTGACTACCGCCAACGCATCGGCTCCGGCGGCTAATACACTAGGTGCATTGTCTAGCGTAATACCGCCAATGGCAACAATAGGGATGCTTAACTCTAATTTAGCTTGCTGCAATAAACTCAGTGGCGCTTTCACTGCATTGGGCTTGGTTTCCGAAGGAAAACAGGCACCAAAGGCGGCATAACTGGCACCCGCTGCTTGCGCTTGCAAGGCTAAATCTAAACGGTTGTAGCAAGAGGCGCCGATGATTTTGTCTGGCCCCAATAGCCTTCGGGCCGCGCCCAAATCACAATCGGTCGCGCCCAAATGCAAGCCATCGGCATTGATTTGTGCACATAAATCTAAGTGGTCATTGATAATCAACGGCACACCATAACTGTGGCATAGCGCCAATAACGCGGTGGATTGCGTCAATAATAGTTGCTTATCTGCATGCTTGTTGCGATATTGCACCAGCTTTGCGCCACCCTCTAGCGCTTGCTGCACTTGCTTACACAGCAGCTCTACTTCTAAGCTATCTGGCGTGACCGCATATAAGCCCTTAATGCTGTAGTGAGATGGCTTTGTCATGTTCATCATCTTCTTCGCGCGCCCAAAAAAAGCGATCCGGAATAAACTGCCCCATACCCGGACGGAAAGCGTTTTTAAGCGTTTGCCAAGTGTATTCTTGTGCTTCTTGTACCGCTTCTTCCATAGTGAGGCCATGCGCCAAACAAGCGGCTATCGCGCTAGTCAGTGTGCAACCGGAACCATGATAACTGCCGGCCAAACGCTCCCAATGGTAGGCTTTAATGAGCCCGTTCATACCTGAGAGTTGCATGCCGTATAGAGAGTTCACCACATCGCTAGAGCGCTCATGCGTGCCGGTAATCAGCACATACTCGCAACCCATTTCCAGCAAACGCTGCGCCGTGTCATCCAAAGAGGTATGGCGCACTTCCTCGCCTTCATCGTAATAGGCCAAACGGCGAGCTTCTAAACTATTGGGCGTAATTAAAGTGGCCTGCGGAAATAGCAATTCACACATGGCCGCCTGCATTTCGTCATTGGTCAGCTCATCGCCACGACCAGAAGTCAAAATAGGGTCAATAATCAGCGGAATATCCGGATAATCGGCGACAATTTCGGCAATCACGGCAACATTCTCCACGCTGCCGAGCAAACCTAATTTAAAAGCGGAAATTTGCACATCTTCTAAAATGGTGCGGGCTTGATCGTTAATCCAATCGGCATCCAAGGCCATCACGCTTTCTACGCCTACCGTATCTTGCACGGTAATGCCGGTAATCACAGAAAGAGGGTGGCAGCCTATGCTGGCTAAGGCCAAAATATCCGCTTGCATACCGGCGCCGCAGCTGGGGTCAGTCGCGGCAAAGGTCATCACGGTGGGTGGAGTGGGTGCCATAGTGCTCTCTATTGAATAGTACGCTTTGTTGAGTGTGATTTGCTGTTGATGTTGTTGACGCAAAACGCGCTTATGCTGTGCGCTAAGCGCTGTATCATCATAAGTGCTATATCATCACATGCTGGATAAAATTGAATTTTAACACTGTATCGAATGGAGCGGGATACGGGAATCGAACCCGCGATTAAACTTTGGGAAAGTTTCGTGATGCCATTTCACCAATCCCGCTTACAGGTTGTATTTTACTGCTTTTTTAAGCGATGTGTTTATAAAGTCCAGCTTACACAACAGGATGAAGCTAGGTTGCAAGGTAACTTGCACACAAACGTTTACAGATGATTAAGTTTTGTTAGGCTTATGCGCTGCAATTGTCTATCTGCTACTATGCATAAAAATTGTCTTAGCCAGCCCCATTGATAGCCAAGGTAGCCATATTGAAAATCGCTTATTTAATGAATTCGTACCCGATTACCAGTACGACGTTTATCCGCCGAGAAATTGAAAGCTTAGAAGCCCTTGGGGTAGAAGTGCAGCGCTATGCCGTGCGCCATTGGAACGGCCAACTGGTAGATCCACTGGATACTGCCGAGATCGCGCGCACGCATTATCTGCTGACTGGCAATGTGTTTGCGCTGTTTACCGCGTTTATAAAAACGTTAGTGTTCAACCCACTAGGCTTTTTGCGTGCAGTGCGCGTTTGGCTGAGTATTTGCAAAAATGCCGGTAGTTTATCGGTCAAATATTTTGCTTACTTTTTGCAAGCTACTTATTTTTATCAATTGTGTAAAGAGGCGCAGCTGCAGCACGTGCATGTGCATTTTTCTACCAATGCCACCACCGTGGCCATGCTGGCCAAACAAATGGGCGGTGCTAGTTATAGCTTTACCGCACACGGGCCAGATGAGTTTGTCGACCCGACCGCGGCCAGCCTGCATTTAAAAGTGCAACATGCGGCGTTTGTGGTGGCGATTTCTAATTATTGCCGCGTGTTATTGGTGCGTTTTAGTGATTTCAAATATTGGGACAAAATTGTCGTATCGCATTGCGGATTGCATGTGAACGACTTTACGCCCAACCATCAGTTTGACGCAGACAATCAATCACTGATTTGCGTGGGTAGGTTATGCCCACAAAAAGCGCAATTGCTGTTTCCGCCAGCGTTGGCGCAACTTAAAGCAGAGTTTCCCAACCTCAAAGTACATTTTATTGGTGATGGCGAATCGCGTGCTGCACTGGAAGCGGCGATAGACCAATACAACGTGCGTGACATGGTGGTATTACATGGCTGGCAAGCCAATAATGACGTTAAAGTGTTATTAGCCAAAAGCCGAGCCTTATTATTACCCAGCTTTGCCGAAGGCTTACCGGTAGTGATTATGGAAGCCTTTGCCTTGGGTAGACCGGTGATTTCTACTTACATTGCCGGTATTCCAGAGTTGGTGGACGCCAGCTGTGGTTGGATGATACCAGCTGGTTCGATAGACCATATTGCCAGCGCCATTAGACAAGCGCTGAATACGCCGCCAGAAACGCTGACCAAAATGAGTATAGAAGGCCGCAGGCGTATTGAAGCTGACCACAACTTAAAAACCATTGCGCCAGTGTTGTATGCGCAATTTTCTCAAGCCCTCCTTGCCGCGCGCTCACCCAGCTGAGCCACTCAGCTAGGTGACTTAGCTAAGTGATTTAGCTAGGTCACTTGGCTAGGTCACTACAGCAGCAGTGCCTGCTACATTGCTACGCCTCGCTAATCTTTACACCATACTGATCCGCCGCCACTAGTTCTACCAACGCACGCTTCAGCGGCCTAAGCTAAAACGGTCATCCTGCCTAACTAGTTACCAGCGCATGGCGCTTTTCAAGCGATAAACTTAGTGGTAAACACCTGCTAGATTAAGAGTTTACGTTAATGTTTTTATGTTTAAATGTTAATGTGCATATTATTATCAAGATATACGCTGAGCGAATGATAGACATTGATAGCACTGCATTGCCTTTGAGCTAGCCAGCGCTGTGCAGCAAGATGCGCTGTACCAGCAATGCAGTTAAATGTCTATGAATGGATAATATTGCTGGCTCCATGCATGACCGTACCTTTGCCGCCAGAGTTACGCCTCACCCCATTGGTTGGAAAGGTGATTTGTACCTAATGACATTACGCGCATTACTTAAGCAAGGCCTAAGCCACGCAAATACTGGCGCGGCATTGCTTTGCCTGTTGTGCCTGTTGTGCCTGCTAAGCCTAGACGTAAGCGCCATTGAAAGACCCGCCAAGCCACAAGAAAATATCGCACTACAATTAAAATGGCGTCATCAATTTCAGTTTGCTGGCTACTATGCAGCGGTATCACAAGGTTATTTTGCAGAGGAAAAGCTGAACGTAAGGCTGATTGAAGGCAACAAAGACATTTCTGCCGCGGCAGAGGTCAGCAGTAATCGTGTGCAATACGGCGTCAGCGATTCAGAAATTATCGTCGACTATCTCAATGGCAAACCCCTGGTGGTCATAGGCGCCATTTTTCAACATTCACCTTATATATTACTCAGCCTGGCCGAGTCCAACATTCATACGCCGTCAGACTTGATAGGCAAGCGCATTATGTTGGGCAACAACCAAGGCGCGTTGCAAATACGCGCCATGCTCAAGCGCGAAGGCATAGACCTCAAACAACTCACCATTCTGCCGCATAGTTGGCAGCTAGAGGATTTAATCCAACACAAAGTAGACGCTATTTCTGCTTATTTAACGACAGAGCCCAATGCTTTGCGTGCCAGAGGCATCAGCCCAGTTTTTTTAAACAGCAAGCATTATGGCGTGGATTTTTATGGTGATACTTTATTTACCAGCCAGCAAGAATTAACCGCGCATCCAGAACGGGTTGCGGCTTTTTTAAGGGCCACTAAAAAAGGCTGGGCTTACGCCTTAAAGCATAAAGAGGCGCTGGCCGAGCAGATTTTAAACATGCCGGGGGTAAAAGCGCGTGGCATCACTAAAGCCATTTTGCTGCAAGAAGCGCATGACATGGAGGCGCTTATTTTGCCTGAGGTGATTGAAATCGGTCATATCAATCCTGGGCGCTGGCAGCATATTGCTAATGAGCTGGCTGGGCTAGACATGATACCCAATGACTATGACTTGACAGGGTTTGTCTATGACCCGGATAAGTTCAAGCATAGTTTTACCAAACAGCAAATCATCGCGCGCGCGTTGGTGGTGATCATCACACTGCTGACGCTGATCGTTTGGCTGATTAGACAGCGCCGAGCACTGCGCAGGCGAACGCAACAACTAGACGTAGAAGTGGTACGCCGACTAGAGGCTGAGGTCAGCCTAGAAACCAGCCAAGTGGAGCTCAACGAGATTTTTAGAAAATCGGCCACCGGCATTGCCGTGACTGATATCGATGGCCGCTATTTACTGGCCAACCCAGCGTTTTGTGACATGTTGGGCTATGCTGAACACGAGCTTCTACACACCGATTTTATGTCGGTGACTCACGAAAGTGACCGACTGCATAAGCAGCATGAAGTGCAGAAAATGCTGGCGGGTGAAATCAACGATTTCTCATTTGAAAAACGCTACATCAAAAAAGATGGCAGCTTGGTGTGGGCGCAAGCCAGCGTCAGCAGTGTGCGCAATGCGCAGAACACAGTGGTTAAGTTTATTGTGGTGACGGAAAACATCACTGAAAAAATGGCCACCGCCGCCAGCCTTAAACACAGCCAAGAGTTATTAAAAATTGCCGGGCATTTAGCCAAGCTGGGCGGTTGGGCCATCGATCTGCACAATATGCATAT
>DASWSZ010000104.1:0-2863 GCA_036402395.1 Methylophilus sp. | reverse complement strand
TAAGCTTCCCTAAAAACTATGAACATATTCGCACGGTACAAGATGTGATTGATATTACGCATGATTTAGTTTCCGAGAAGGCCTTAGCCATATAAATATGAGTCATAGACGTCGGGTAGTGGTCACCGGCTTCGGTCTGGTATCGCCCCTGGGCAACAATGTTGAGGCCTTGACGCAAGCCATATTTGCTGGCACCTCTGGCATCAAACCGTTTCAAGGTGAGTTTGTAGACAAGTTGTCTTGCAAAGTGGCGGCGCAAGCGCAGTTTGAGCCTGCCGATTATTTCGACAAAAAAAGTGACTACGCCATTTTGGACAGAAATGGCCAAATGGCGCTGTATGCCAGCATAGAAGCGGTGAAGCATGCCAATTTAGTCCTAGATAACACGCCCAAAAACCGGATGGGGGTGTATGTAGGCACTGGCATGGGTGGCATTTTATCGGTCGAAGATGGCTACCAGACGCTGTATACCAAAGGTGAAAATCGGCTAAAACCATACACCGTGTTGATGTGCATGTACAACAGCGCTGCGTCTGCCATCGCTACCCACTTTGTCGTGTCAGGCCCTAATCTGACGTTTACCACTGCCTGCTCATCTTCTGCAGTGGCGATTGGTCAAGCCATGAAAGATATTCGTTATGGCGAAACTGATATTGCGTTGGCGGGCGGTACCGATGCGATTTTGGCTTACGCCAGTATTAAATCATGGGAAGCCATTAGAACGCTGGCGGATGAAGACCCAGCGGATATTACTACTTCATGCAAACCTTTTTCTTCAGACCGTTCTGGCTTAGTCATAGGTGAAGGTGCAGCCATGCTAGTGCTTGAAGAGTACGAACACGCCCAAGCGCGTGGCGCCACTATTTATGCGGAAATTGTCGGCTATGGCGCCGCCAATGATTACAAACATATTGCGGTACCCTCTTTGGAAGGCCAAGCAGCTACCATGCAGGCAGCGCTGAATGATGCTCAACTAGACCCCACACTAATTCAGTACATTAATGCCCATGGCACGGGTACCAAGTTTAATGATGAAACCGAAACTGCGGCCATCAAGCAAATTTTTGGCGATCATGCCTATCAACTTGCGGTCAGCTCGACTAAATCCATGCATGGTCATCTGATGGGCGCGGCGGGCGCCTTAGAAGCTGTGATTACGTTACTCGCTATGCAAAGAAACGAGTTGCCACCCACGATTAATCTGCACAATCCCGACCCAAAATGTGATTTAAACCATGTGCCAAATGTGGCGCAAAACGTCGAAAATCTTGAGTATGCCATGTCCAACTCATTTGCATTTGGCGGTACAGGCGCTGCACTTATTTTTAAGAAACCAGTTTTTTAGAAATAATTGCTTGTTAAGAAATCAATGCGCGGCTAGCACGCTACCGAGCACAAAGCCAATCACAATTCCGATAATCAGGGCAATTGTCAGCCCGCGGTAAGTCAATACATCCTGACTATAGCCGCGACGTATAGCGACATAAGCCACAAGATAGCCTATGCCATTCAACAGCCAAATTACCGATAAGCTGAGTACTTTGATCACCAGCGGGCCGATAATCGGCACTAAGCCGATCACCCCTACCAGCCAAGCAAATACACCTGAGACTAGGCCAATCAGCACAGTACCACCAGCAATCACCTTGTAATCAATATGATAGTGGTAGCCTAGATAAATCAAGCCGACCAGCAATAGTAAGACTGGCAACATGATGCGCCAGTCTTTCCATCTAAACCTGCCAAAGGGACTCACTTCATTTTTTTGTTGCAAAACACAGACCTTAGCAAATGATAACTAGCCGTTTTATTCTACCGCCTCGGTAATCGGAATTACTTTTTTACCAGAACTTAAGGTATCCAAGGCAGCTTTATACTCCGTCATTTGATGGAAATTCAAGTACTTATAAATTTCTGCCGTATTGGCAAGTTTGTTGCCCACCGTTTCCAGATATTCCGCATGCGTAGGCATACGGCCTAACTTGGCACACACCGCTGCCAACTCGGCTGAACCCAAGTAAACACGGGCGTCTTTACCCATGCGGTTATCAAAGTTACGGGTGGAAGTAGAGAATACAGTCGCTTTATCAGCCACTCGCGCTTGGTTGCCCATACATAAACTACAGCCCGGTACTTCGGTACGCGCGCCGGCAATACCAAAAGTAGAATACACCCCTTCATCACGCAGTTGCGCTTCGTCCATGCGAGTCGGGGGCGCAATCCATAAACGCGTAGGAATATTGCCTGCGCCATCCAATACTTTGGCGGCAGCACGGTAATGACCAATATTGGTCATACAACTACCAATAAACACCTCGTCAATTTTATCACCCACTACTGCGGTCAACGGTTTGATGTCATCTGGGTCATTCGGACACGCTACCAATGGCTCTTTGATTGCATTCAAATCAATTTCAATCACATGCGCGTATTCTGCATCGGCATCTGGTTTAAGTAACTCAGGCTTGGCCAACCACGCTTGCATATTTTCAATGCGGCGTTGCAACGTGCGTGCATCTTCATAGCCATTGGCAATCATATTTTGCATCAGCACAATATTGGAATTGAGGAACTCAATGACAGGTTCTTTATTCAACAACACAGTACAGCCATTGGCTGAACGCTCAGCAGAGGCATCGGCAAATTCAAACGCCTGCTCAACTTTTAGATCCGGCAAGCCTTCAATTTCTAAAATGCGGCCGTTAAATACATTTTTCTTACCTGTTTTGCCAACTGTCAACGTCCCCTCTTGTATCGCCGCGTAAGGAATGGCATTGACTAAGTCGCGCAAGGTAATGCCAGGCTGCATGGTGCCTTTAAAGCGCACTAACACTGATTCCGGCATATCCAGCGGCATGGCGCC
>DASWSZ010000103.1:0-2585 GCA_036402395.1 Methylophilus sp. | reverse complement strand
TTTTAAAACATAATTGAAATATTGGATGCAAGCACGAAGCGTTTCTAACTCTAATTAGCGCAGGGGCTCTTCATTTTTAATCACGAGGCTGACCAGCTTTTGCACAATGGGGGCGACCACCAAAATGATTGGGAAGGCGACCACAAAGGCAAATGCCCATGCCTTTAGCCAGACTTGGATAATCTTACTATGTAGGCCGACATTAAACGCGCTAATCACAAACGACATAATGCACGACATGATGAGTGCCATAAAAAAGGCAAACACAAGTTTTTGGTATTTTTGTTCTATCATCGCAGGCTTTCTTTAAGGCTGGCTATGCGTATAGTTTTAGCATAATAGCGCCGCGCAATACAGTGCTTTTTCAATTCAATGAAACAGCTAACAGCACACTAAGAAGACAGGCCCAGCGTGCGTGTATTGGCAACACGGCCATGATACAACGCCGACACTAAATCGGATTGGGTGACGATGCCGACCAAGCGGTTGTCGTCATCTACTACCGGAATATGATGCAAGATGCGTTGCTGCGTCATCAGCGGAATTAATTCAATGATATGCATATTGGCTTTGGCTGTGACCACAGGTGACGACATAATTTGCCCGACCGCTTCTGGTTTTTCCGCATGTAACTGCGTGGTGCGTTGAATAAAGCGTCTAAATTTACTTTCAAAGCCTTCGTATACTTCCAAGTTGGCATTTTTCATAAAATCTACTTGGGTGATGATGCCAATCACACGGCGCATTCTATCGATAACCGGTAACGCTTTGATTTTGTGTTTGCGCATCAGGGTCCACGCTTCTTCCAGCTCGGTGCCAAATTCCACGCTGAGCACTTGCTTGGTCATGATGTCGGCACAGGTGATTTCACCAAAGCGGCGTCGATAAGCGTGCATTTCTGTTTGTTGTAGTAAGTTTTGCAAGTCATCACGGCTCACATCCAATACTTGGTTATATTGTTTCAGCACTTCGTCTAAGTCATTTGTATTAAAACCAAAACGCATTTCTGCCGGGATTTGGCCTGTTTGTGTACTGGTGCTACGCGCATGCACGTGTGGGTAACTGCGTTGCGTTAAATTGTTATAGACCAGTGCGGTGAGTAATAGCAGCAAAGAGTTAATGCCCACGGGGTACAGCACAAACTGATAGCCTTGCGCCAAAATCACTGGGCCACCCAATACCGCAGTGAGCGCTACAGCGCCACTGGGCGGGTGAATGCAACGCAGCGCAAACATGGCGGCAATCGACAAGCTGACGGCCAGTGCGGCTGCCAACGCAACATGGCTGATCCACATAACACAGGTGACACCAATCAAGGCGGCCACGAGGTTACCACCCATAATCGACCAAGGCTGTGCTAACGGGCTGGAGGGCACGGCAAATAGCAACACTGCTGAAGCGCCCATAGGTGCAATTAGATAGGGGATGACACTAGTATCATCCATACCCCAGTAAGTGGCCATGCCCGTGACAAAAATGCCAATGAGCGCGCCGCCGCAGGCACGTAGCCGTTCAATCTGGTTCACTGCAATAGGCTCTGGATAAAAGCCGCGCAGCCATTCGTATACGCTATTCATGCTTAAGCCAAGCTTAATTATAAAATTGGATTTTACAGCATGCACTGTTTGAGTGCGTAGATAATTTTAAGCGCTTGCTAGGTGATGGGCTGGCTTATATTACAGTGTGACTATGCCTTGCCACATGCCCCTATAACAACCACGGCGAACCACTCTGCGTCACGCCTAGTCTACTAAATTAGCCACTTTACTTCCTCAGGAGACCACCCATGCATGCCCAGCTTAAACATACGCTCATCGCCCTTGTGTTGTCGGTAGGTTGTGTAAGCGCTGCCTTTGCTTATCAATTTGATTTCGGTGCGCTAAAAACCGAGCAGTTTTATCAAGACGAAGTTTCGTTTGGTTTACCTAGAAATTTTAATTTAGCGCGTAGCCCATTACATATCCCCAAGCAATACGGCCGCTTGATGACCATTACAGCATCTAGCCGCTACGCCACGCTGTGGTTTGAATCGGCAGATGGCGTCATTAGAAATATCAATGTGGATGCCAATACCCCGCTGCTGATTAGTCGCCAAGGCGAACTGGTAGCACCATAAACTTAAATGAACAACCGCTTTATTCATAACGCCATGACCAAGCCATTAAACGCCAGCAAGCTTAACCCTAAAAAACTTTTGCATAGCAAATGGACGGCTGTGCACCCAAGCAATAAAGAAAAGCATTTTATGGTGACCAAAGTGATTAAGCCGGCACAGGCGCAAGCGATGCTGCAGGAAAAAATTGAATGGGTAGAATTAGAGGCGGTGTACACTCAGCGCGTACAACTTGTGCGTTGGCAAACGCTGATGGATAGCAGTGTCTGGGTGCAAGGTTGGTAATCAGTTTGGTTAGGCTGCACTCATGATAATCACCAGCCACTGTTCATGAAGAGTGATAGCGTGTTTCTGTGAGTGTGGCGTATTATGAATACACACGAACAAGACATACCGTCAGTTCAAACAAACAACACTTTGGAGAAATATTATGTGGACAACACCAGCAGCTACAGAAATGCGTTTTGGCTTT
>DASWSZ010000102.1:0-8798 GCA_036402395.1 Methylophilus sp. | reverse complement strand
TCTACTTTGTCCGACAAGCCATTCATATTGCGCGCTTCTAATACCAACCATGGCTGCGTGCTGTCATAATCGGTTTCGTAAAATGAGAACCCTGCACGCACTGCGCTGTAATCATGGTTAATGTTAGAAGCCCGATAAAAGCGATGGGTGGCTAACAAGTAAACGCGTGTGGTTTCATAGTCAAACTGCACACCGGGCGTCACCATCACTTTGTCAAAGTTACGGTCTTGCCCAACTTGCTTATACTCGCCTTGCAAAGCGCCTACACCACCAATAAACCAGACATTTGCTTGTGCATGTGGCAAATTCCAACGCGTGAGTAAGCGCGTATAAGTTAGCTCTTCTAGGGTGCGCGTTTTGGTTTTGTCGTCGCTGCGCATATAGGTGGCGCTGATACCCACTGCGTCGCGCGGCGTAAGTGCGTAGTTCACATAGGCTTCGCGCCAATTGTTATTGAAGTCGCCCATCACCATGGTGGATTGGTCAAAGCCCATGGGCGCTGCAACAGCAGACTGGCTAAATCCAAACTGGCTTAAAAATAGTGCAGTGCTGTACGTCAGCAGCTTACTAAGCCGCTTTGTGTTGATGCTAAGGGTCATTTAAATTTCCTTCATCTAAATAAAGGTTACGTTTGGCGCGTAACCAATCAAATTAACGCCCGAAATTTTGGGCGCAATCAGGGCTTTAGATTAAGAAAATGGGTGGACGTTGGAGGTTAGGTAAAGTTACGGAACGGTAATCAATTGATTTAAAATCAATCAGTTGTATAGCAGTGGCAATAAACGGCGCATCAGCTTTAGTAGACACCGCCGTCATCGCACAAACATTTGCACATACGCTGATGCAATGCGCTTTAGCGGGCGTTTGTTGTTGGTCGTCATGGCTTGAGGTAGTAGATTTTACGTCTTGATGGCAAGGCATGCTTTCTACACTATGACTGCTAACATGCGCTTGCATCATGCTATTGCATACCAACATATTGGCCGTGGCCAATGCCTGCAACGGCATTAACAAAAGCAATAAATACGCAAATAATGGTATAAACCGTTTAAACATTATGGGTAAGATAACAAACGGCTGCATTAAGTTCAAGTCTCAAGTTTAGCCTCACTAAACCGTATCTCTATCACTTCAAACGCTTCTTCACCCTTAGGCGTAATCACACGTAATTGATCGCCTATACTTTTGCCCAACATGGATTTTGCCAATGGTGAAATCCAGCTGATATAGCCTTTGGTGGGTTCAATTTCATCTTTGCCGACGATGCGGTAAGTATGTTCGGTATCATCGGCAAGGTTGTATAGCGTGACCCACGCGCCAAAAAACACTTTTTCCAGATGTTGTTGCAAGCTGCTATCAACAATTTCGGCTAAATCCATGCGCCTCATTAAATGGCGGCAGCGGCTATCAATCTGGCGCAGCCTGCGTTTGCCATAAATGTAATCGCCATTTTCGCTGCGGTCGCCATTGCTAGCCGCCCACGACACGGTGCGCACCACTTCTGGTCGTTCTACCTTGTATAGCTGATGGAACTCGGCCTGCAAAGCGGCAAAGCCCTGCGGCGTGATGTAATTCTTTTCATCACTTGCTGCCATGTGGCTGGGTGATTTCTATTTGCGGGTTATCTAATAATTGTACGTCATCCACATAATGGCGCGTTTCGGCAAAGCAAGTGGTAGGTACACCGATATGTTCTTTATAAATCAGGCGTACGCGTTTACCCACCGTGGCGTTAATACGTTTAGCGACTTGTTCATCACGCACAGAAAAGTAGAATTTTTCCGCCTGCGTACCGGGCATAGAAACTAAAATCAGCTCGCCCTCGTAGGTTTTGCATAGCCAACCTTTAAGCGACATTTTTTGCACATAGCCAGCGCGCTCGCCAGAGGAATACACCCATGTCAGCGTAGCCCAAGTATATAAAGCAAATAAGCCTACTGGAATTAAAAATACTAAGATGGAAATTTTTAAAAATTTTGCAATGGCGCCCAAGATGATGTTCCTTTCAAAGCCAAGCTAACGAATAACAAGGTAAAGCACATTATCGTATAAATCCATGCGCCACTCACGCATTATTCACAGGCTGCGCATGTTAATAAGTGCAAACTGTGGTTTAGAATGTGGCCATGACCGTAAAAGCCCATTCCAGCATCATTGTCTGCGCCACCGCCCGTTTAGCCAGAAGCTTGCAACTTAATTATCAGCAGCAGCAAATAAAAAACGGCGCCACGCAATGGCATGCACCAGCCATTATGACGCTAACAGAGTGGCTGGACAGTGTGATTGAAGCTGCCTTATTGCAAGGTGATATCAACCCAACAGAGGCACCGGTTGCAGCGCTAAACCCTACGCAAGAAGGCTTGCTGTGGGAGCAAGCTATCCAACTCTCACTTAAAGGCAACGCCGCCGCCGATTTATTCGATACCTCTGGTTTGGCCAGTGCCGCCATGGAGGCCAACCGTTTGCTGATTGAGTGGAATTTACGTTTGGACCCGCAATCAGCCACTGAGGAAACACAACAATTCAGCCTTTGGCGGCAACGCTTTCAAACCCTGTGTAAGCAAACCGGCTATTTAGAAGCGGTGCGCTATATGGCGTGGCAAATTGCATGCTTACAAAAAGGCGCAGGCAGCTTGCCAGCACAACTGCAATTGGCAGGCTTTGATCGCATTCATCCCCATTTACAGCGGCTCATAGACGTATTAAAAGTGTGCGGCGTGACCGTGACGAATGCGCAACTGACGTTAACAGCGCCACAAGCATTGGCACATGTGGTGCTGGATGACCAAGACGCAGAGTGCCGCGCGGCTGTGGCGTGGGCGCAGCATCAACTCACTGAAAATCCAGCCAGAAAACTCGCCATCGTGGTGCCAGAGCTAGAAGCGTTACGCGCAAAATTGGCGTATTTATTGGATGACACTTTTCACCCCACTGCTGCCGCGCCCGCACATGCCGAGCTGACGCGCTGTTATGATTTTTCCTTGGGCGTGCCCTTAGCCAACTTGCCGATAATTCGCACTGCTCTGGATTTATTAAGGCTGGCTTGGCAAAAACGGCAAATACTACAAAGTGATTTTGCGCGTTTGTTGCAATCCTCCTACTGGAGCAACATAGCGCAAGAGGCAGATGCACGCGCCAAACTGGATGCACGCATGCGTCGCGAGCTACCGTTAAGCATTAAACCTAACCGGCTATTGCACTATTTAAACCATGCGCAAAGTGGTGATTACGCCTTAAGTATTCAGCACTTATTTGCCGATAGTCAGCAGCTAATGACACTGGCGCAGCAACAAGCGCGCATGCAAACGCCCGCCTTGTGGGCGACCAGCTTTAGGCAGATATTGGCCGCCACGCACTGGCCCGGTGACAGAGCGCTGTCTAGCCACGAATACCAAGCCATGCAATCGTTTGAGCGCATCTTGCAACAACTGACTGGCTTAGATGCACTACTCGGTAAAATCAGCGCACATGAAGCGATTAAACGGCTGACGCAATTGTGCCAAGCGCAGATTTTTCAGCCTGAGCGCGATACACCTGCCGCTATTTTGGTGATGGGTTTGCTGGAGGCTAGCGCCGCCCCGCTAGATGCCATGTGGGTGATGGGTATGAACGACCATATTTGGCCGCCAGTGGCGCGCCCCAATGCCTTAATTCCGGCCGAGTTACAACGCAACGCGCGTACGCCAAACGCCAGTAGCGAGGTGCAAGCAGCGTTTGCGCAAGTGGTGCATCAGCGTTTAATTAAAAGTGCACAGCACGTGATTTTTTCAAGCGCAGCCAAAGACGGTGAACGCCAATTACGCGTGAGCCCATTGATGCAAGCTATTCCGCAAACGCTCAGTACTAACCCCACGTTAAATACCTTAGCAGAACAGTTAGCACTTGCCAGCAAGCAAGATTGGCAATGGTTGGATGACTGGCAAGCACCGCCAGTGTTGTCTGGCGAGCATGTGTCTGGCGGCACGGCCTTACTTAAAGCACAAGCCATTTGCCCGGCATGGGCGTTTTATCAATACCGATTAGGCGCGCGCAAGTTAGACGAGCCTGTGAATGGCTTAGATGTGATGGAGCGCGGCACCTTGGTGCATGCGGTACTCGCCGCGTTTTGGCGTAGCCACGATGCCGCTGCATTAACAGCCAGCACGGGTGAAGCTTTAATTAACACCTTGCACGCACTGGCAAACCAAGTACTCACTGAGTTTAACAACCAAAGTGAACATGCTTTTTCGGATACCTTTTTAGCTCTAGAAGCAGAACGCTTAAGCAAATTAGTGTGGGCATGGCTCACGGAAGTAGAAATGCAGCGCCCGCAAGGCTTTAGCGTGTTGGCGTGTGAAGCAGAACATAAAATAACCATTGAAGACATTAGTATTAAGTTAGTCATCGACCGCATTGATCAGCTGGACGATGGCCGCTTGGTGGTGATGGATTACAAAACCGGGCGGCAAATGGACTATAAAAACTGGGCAGCCGAGGCCATTACCGAGCCACAACTGCCGATTTACGCAGCGTTTGTACTACAAGAGCTAGCGGTGGCCGCTGTGTGTTATGCCAAAGTGCGCCCTGCCGACTTTGCTTTTATTGGCATTGCTGAGAGCGAAGACATGCTGCAAGGCGCCACGGTATTGTCTGATAAACGTGGCCGCACCGTGTTTGATGAAGCGCAATTTCCCGATTGGCCCAGCGTGCTACAGCATTGGCACACACGTATCACCGCCACTGCTTTGGCGTTAAAAGCGGGCGATGCAGCGATGCGTTTTAGTGACGAAAAGCAATTGGATTATTGCGAGGTGCTGCCTTTACTCAGGCTACCAGAACGACAATTACAATTTGAGCGCCAGCAATCCATGTCTACTCAATCTGCGCAAGTAAGTGGTGAGCCGCGATGAATCAATCCGATTTATTAATTGAAGACGCACTCAGCCGCGAACAGGCGCTGGCGCTAGATTCGTTTATTGTAGAAGCACCAGCCGGTGCCGGCAAAACCGAGTTGCTCACGCAGCGCTATCTTAAGTTATTGCAAACGGTAGACGCACCAGAAGAAATCATCGCCATCACCTTTACCAACAAAGCCGCCTCAGAAATGAAAGCGCGCATTATGGATAGCTTGGACATGGCGGCAGCAGGCGTATTGTCTAGCCAGCCGCATAAACAAACCACCTATCATTTAGGCTTGGCGGTATTGGCGCGCTCTGCGCAACTCGCATGGAACGTGCTCGCCACGCCGTCGCGTTTACGCATTTATACCATTGATTCCTTAAGTGCCAATTTGGCACGGCAAATGCCGTTGTTGAGCCGTTTTGGTACCCAGCCCAAAGTCTGTGATGACGCCAGCGCTTATTATCAAGAGGCCGCCACGCGCGCACTGGAGTACTTAGATGACGCCACACATGGGCCAGTGGTAGAAGCGGCGCTGCGCTATTTTGATAACGACACCTATAAACTCACGCAGTTGCTGGCCGATATGCTGGCTAAACGCGAACAATGGCTGCCCTACTCGCAAAGTCAACACACGGCACAAGATGCCGAGGCAGCACTGGCGGCCATGATACAAGTCGATATACAAGCAGCCGCCAAAATTTTGAACCGCGCCACGCAAACTGCGCTGATGCCGATTGCGCGTTACGCCGCCAGCAACTTAACAGAAGATTCAGCCATAGCCTCACTGATAGATTGGGATAGCGTAATTACAGCAACGCCAGAACGCTTAACTCAGTGGTGTGCTGTGTCTACACTGCTAATGACCAACAGCGGCACCCTGCGAAAAAGCTTAAATAAAAACATGGGCTTACCCGCCACCGATGAGGCCAAACCGTATAAAGCTGCGCTCACAGAAATCATTGACGGCTTAAACCAAATAGCCAATGCAGAGGCCAGTTTGGCTAGACTGCAATTGCTGCCCAACCCTCAACAAGAGGCAGACACGTGGCAAATGATAGACACGCTGGCGAAGGTTTTGCATATTGCGGTGGCGGAGTTATGGCTGGTGTTTCAAACGCATGGTGAAGTCGATTTTGTCGAAATTTCGCAGCGCGCCTTGCAAGCGCTGGTGGGGGCGGAAGACGCACCAACGGATTTGGCGCTTAAGCTGGATTACCGCATCCGCCATCTGTTGGTGGATGAGTTTCAAGACACCAGCCCAACGCAGATTAAACTGATACACGCGCTGACGCGTGGCTGGCAGCCAGAGGATGGCCGCACCTTGTTTTGTGTGGGCGACCCCATGCAATCCATTTACCGCTTTCGCAAAGCCAATGTCGGCTTGTTCTTGCGCGTGGCGCAACAAGGCATAAGCGATGTCATGCTGCAGCCGCTTAAATTGTGGCGCAATAATCGCTCCTGCCCACCGGTCGTCGATTGGATCAATCAAGCGTTTGCGCAAGTGTTTCCTGCGCAAGACAGCATCAGCCAAGGGGCTATTCAGTACCGGCCATTTGTAGCCACCAAATCAAGTGCCGATAATGCGGGTGTAACAGTACATGCGATGTTGCACAGCGCTAATGAAGAGAGTGAGGAAGACGCGTCAGAAGTATTAACAGACGTGCGCCAGCAAGAAGCCGACCGCATTATTCAGATTATCCAGCAAACCCGTGCCACTGCACCACAGGCCAACATTGCAGTACTGGTGCGTGCGCGTAGCCATTTAGAAGCCTTGGTGCGCGAAATCCGCCGCAACCATCCTGATTTAAGCTTTCAAGCCGTTGAAATTGAAGAGCTGGCTAATCGGCAAATTGTGCAAGATTTATTGTCACTCAGCTATGCCCTGCACCAACGCGCCGACCGTGTACATTGGCTGGCCATTTTGCGCGCACCGTGGTGCGGCCTGACGCTGGCTGATTTACATGCGCTGGTTGGGCTAGATAAGCACAGTACGGTGATGCAACTGATGCACAACGAGGCGCGCTTGCAACATTTAAGTGAAGGTGGCCGTGCGCGTTTGCTGCATGTGCGCACTGTGTTGACGCAAGCCTTGCAGCATCAAGGCCGCATGAATACTAGCCGCTGGCTGCATGGCGTGTGGCTAATGTTGGGTGGCGCCGAATGTTTATGGGATGCCGGAGACGTGCGTGATGTGCAGGCGTTTTTTGAGCGCGTGCAGCAATTGGAACTTAGCGGCCAGTTTTCACCGGAACTGCTGGCGCTAGAAGTACAAAAACTCTACGCCGCGCCCGATGTAAAAGCCGATGACAGTCTGCAATTTATGACCATCCATAAATCCAAAGGACTAGAGTTTGATACCGTGATTTTGCCGGGCTTAGATAGAAAAACGAGTGGCCATGACCAAGCGCTTTTATTATGGGAAGAAGTGCCAATAGATGATACGGAAAGTACTGACGAAACGCGCTTAATCGTCGCGCCCTACTTACCTAAAAGCCAGAAAAATCAATCGGTTAGCGCTTATGATTATTTAAAAATGCTGGAAAATGAGCGCGCTGCTTACGAAGATGCGCGCGTGTTATATGTAGCCGCTACGCGAGCTGAGCGCTGCTTACACTTGCTGGGAGCCGCCAAAATAGACACTAAAACAGGGTTGGCCAAAGCACCCAAAAGCACGTTTTTAGAGATGCTGTGGCCTATGCTTCATCACGCATTCACACCTGAGCAAATGATACCAGCGCCTAATAATTTAACGCCTAATCACAGCTTAACCCTAGACCAGTTTGTGCCGCAATTAGTGCGTTTAGCGCAGCCGCGTATACCATCTGCGCTCGACTACACGCAGGCTGAATTCAAGCCAGACAACCCACAAACCTCTAACAATACAAAGGATAATGCAGCAAGCTTGGAGGCTGATATTGGTACCTTGGCGCATGTCTATTTACAACTCATCGCCGAAAGCAATATGGACGATTGGCCTAGTGCGCGCGTTCATGCGTTGCAAAATGTGATGCAGCGCTGGTTTAGCCAGCGCGGTTATGATGCAACGCAGTCAATGCAAGCCGCAAACCGCGTAGTGACTTTGTTAAACAGCACCTTAGCCAGCGAGCAAGGGCGCTGGGTGCTAAAGAATAGAACAACGGCTGCCAGCGAATTGGCGATAGAGTTTCAAGCACCGCAGGCCATTACTAAAAAAATCATCGACCGTACTTTTGTAGAAGATGGTGTGCGCTGGATAATTGATTACAAATCTGCGGCCTTAATAGCTGACATGGATGCGCCAGCGCTTAAACAGTTTGCAGCACAATTTAAGCCTCAACTGGACGCTTACGCAGTCTTGTTTAAGCAAGAAGGTTTACCTATTAAAACGGCGGTGCTGTTGCTCAGTGTGGGGCAATTGGTGGAAATTTAATCATCAATTGCGCTAACTTTTTGGAGCCTAGATTAAATTAAGCAAACTCTTTTAGTAGGCTTTTCACCAAATCAACGCGGTGATTCACATTGCCCATTTGTACCGTCACGCGCAGTTTATCTGGGCCATTCATACGGCAGCGGCGATCACGCTGCAACAAGTTCACCAGCTTCATCGGGTCTAAATCGGCCTTGATATTAAACTGCAATTGTATGGCCGCGTCCGACGCATCTATCTTAATAATACCCAACGGTTTAGCGGCAATGCGTAGCCTGTGGCAAGCAATCAACGCTTCGCCCGGCTCTGGCAGCAAGCCAAAGCGGTCAATCAGCTCTTCCTGCATACTGTCTAAATCGTCATCTTCATTGCAATTAGCCAAGCGTTTATAAATTACCAAACGCTCATGCACATCTGGGCAATAGTTGTTGGGCAATAGCGCAGGTGTATGCAGATTAATTTCTGTCGTGACGCCCAGCGGTGCATCTAAATCAGGCTCTTTACCTGCTTT
>DASWSZ010000101.1:0-27241 GCA_036402395.1 Methylophilus sp. | reverse complement strand
GTGTAAGGGTTTTAGCGCATCTAGTTGGGTTGGTTTAAGTGCTTGCACTTTGTCAATCGCAGTTTGCAAACGCTCTAAACGGATGGGTTTAAGCAAATAATCAATGGCATTTAAATCAAACGCCTGAATGGCATAATTTTCATACGCGGTGGTAAAAATCACGCAAGGTTTGGGGTTAAGTTTTTGCGCATGTTGCGCGGCCTCCAAGCCATCCATCAGCGGCATACGAATATCCAGCAAAAGCAAATCCGGCGCATATTGTGCCGCTAACTCAATTGCTTGTTTGCCGTTATGCGCCTCCGCCACTACTTTAGTGTTGGCAATGTCAGCCAACAAATCGCGTAAACGATTTCTGGCAGGTGCTTCGTCATCGGCAATAATAATGTTAATGGCAGCCATGCTTGATATTTCCTAGGTCTAACTTTTATAAGGTAACCGTATGGTCACACTGTAGGTGTTGTCTGTGGCCTTGGCCTTGAGCGAGGCCTCTAAATCATAATGCAATAATAAACGCTCTTTGATGTTTTTAAGGGCCATTTTATTGCCTTGATGATGGTCTTTTTGCGCAGTATAGGTATTGGTAATGGTCAACAGCAACTCGCTATTTTTGCGCTCAATCTGAATGCTGATGTCACCGCCATTCACGAGCGGCTCGATGCCATGGTACACCGCGTTTTCGATGAGTGGCTGCAAAATCAGCGGCGGTATCCAAGCGTCTGGCGGCATGTCGTCTATATGCCAATGCACGTTGAGCCTATCTTCTAGCCGTATTTTTTCTAGCGCCAAATACTGTTGACTCAAGGCAATCTCTTGCGTTAGCGGTACTAAGTCGCGATTGTCCGCCATCAGCACGCGAAACAAATCGGCCATGTCTTCCAGCGCCGATTCCGCCCGTTTGGGTTGGCTGCGGATCAGCGACAACACAGCATTGATGCTATTAAACAAAAAATGTGGCCGTATGCGCGCTTGCAAGGCTTGCAAACGTGCCTCGGCAATGGCGGGCGAATAGGCACGCTGCAACAAGTTAAAGTAATACAACACCATGCCAGTAATGCTGCCGGTAAGTAAACAGGCGCGTATTAAACTGGGCGCAAGCGCCGGTGAAAAGTAAGCGGCATAAAAATGAAACGCCAGCACGGTGATGGCAAGTTCTAGCAGAATAATCGCCAAGAGGCCTTGCCAATACACTAGCTTGTAAAGTAGGGGGTGGCTGAAATACAGGCAAATCAAGCTCAAGATGAGGATGGGCTGAACGATGGCCGACAGTTCAGTAAATGTGGGGAAAAACAGCACTAAATCGTAGCTAAATAACAGCGCCGCCAAACCAGCCAACAGGTTGACCATTAGCAAAATGCGTAAATGGATGCCGAAATTTTGTAGATCGGGTAAGCGGCTATTTTTGCGCACGGCATATAGTTAGTTATAATGACGTGTTAAGTATATTATTAATAAAGCAAATTTTGCCAACTATCTGTGCTGGCGGCGGCGGCCGACCCGCCTCATTGGCGACATCCATTTAAGAAAGTCACTCCATTGCAAGCACCTGAAGACAAAAAAAGTTCATCGCTTAACCAAAAGGCCGAGGCTTGGTCTGGACGATTCAACGAGCCAGTGGCGGAGTTGGTGAAGCGCTATACCGCCTCGGTGGATTTTGATCAACGCTTGGCGGTGTTTGATATTCAAGGCTCGTTGGCGCATGCGCAAATGCTGGGTGCACAAGGCATTATCAGCAGTGAAGATGTGGCGGCGATTAAACAAGGCTTAAGCGAAATTTTGGCGGAAATTCAAGCTGGGCAATTTACTTGGTTGTTAGAGTTAGAAGACGTGCACCTGAACATTGAGAAGCGATTAACCGACAAAATTGGCGATGCGGGTAAGCGCTTACACACTGGCCGCAGCCGTAACGACCAAGTGGCGACCGATGTACGCCTATGGCTGCGCACCACGGTGGATGATGTATTAAAAGGCATCCAAAAATTGCAACTGGCGTTGTTGGATTTGGCGGAGCAACACGCCGCCACCATTATGCCGGGCTTTACCCATTTGCAAGTAGCGCAACCAGTGACGTTTGGTCACCATTTAATGGCCTATTATGAAATGCTCAAGCGTGACGCCGAGCGTTTTGCCGATGCGCGTAAACGCATCAACCGTTTGCCGTTAGGGGCGGCCGCGCTGGCAGGTACCAGTTATCCTATCGACCGCGAAATGGTGGCCACCACGCTAGGTTTTGATGGCGTGTGCAATAACTCACTAGACGCTGTCTCAGATAGAGATTTTGCCATTGAATTTAGCGCAGCCGCCTCAGTATTAATGATGCATTTATCACGCTTTTCTGAAGAGCTGATTTTGTGGAGTTCGCCACGGTTTGGCTTTATCGACATTGCCGACCGCTTTTGCACCGGCTCATCCATTATGCCGCAAAAGAAAAACCCCGATGTACCTGAACTGGTACGTGGCAAAACCGGTCGCGTGTATGGCCATTTAATGGGTTTGCTCACCTTAATGAAAGGCCAGCCCTTGGCCTACAACAAAGACAATCAAGAAGACAAAGAGCCGTTATTTGATACGGCCGATACTTTGCTGGTGACGCTTGAAATTTATGCCGACATGTTGCGCGGCATAGAAGTGAACGCTGCCAATATGCGTCAAGCTGCGCTGGAAGGGTTTTCTACAGCCACCGATTTAGCCGATTATTTGGTGAAAAAAGGCATGCCGTTTAGGGATGCGCATGAAGTGGTGGCGCTGGCAGTGAAGGAGGGCGTGGCCACTGGCCGCGACTTGGCAGAGATGCCGCTTGAGAATTTACAAAGATTTAACCTACTGATTACACAGGATGTTTACAATGTGCTCACGTTAGAAGGATCTGTGGCCAGCAGAAATCATGTTGGCGGAACCGCGACCGAGCAAGTGTTGAAAGCTATCAAACTAGCGAGGGAGCACATTACTTTATAGGGTTTAATTGCACATAAAATATACACTTTTGGGTGTGGCGGTTTTGTTGTATGCAGCCAGTGGCATGGCCGATACGTTGCCGCAACCGTTGCCACTTAATGTCATTGCTGATGCTGAAACGGCAGCGGACGCCGAGATGCCTGAAGCATTTATACTGCTGCACGAAGAGGGGCGTAAGCGTTTATTCTGGCATACTTTGCCAGTAGTCAGTGTCAAGCAAATGGCGCTCGCGTTTTTTCCAGACAAGACGTTCTTAACTGAACCTATGCTGCTCACGCAGCCTGTGATAGCTAGCCAGCCTAAGTTGGCACCCACGTCTACCAATCAGGCAATCAAAACGCTAGCGCAGCCTAATCTTGCTGAGCAAGCGACTATGCCAGCGCAAGCAAATGCACAAGTCAGTCTGCAAACACACACTCATACGACTGCACCAAGCCAACTGCGGCCTAACAGTCACAGCGCATTAAGCGCTGTATTACCGCCAGTAGCAAGCCAATCAGCCATGCAGCCAGCGCCCACAAAGCCAGAACCCATCAATCAAGTGCTGGTCAAGCGATTAGCCTCTAAGCAAGCACCTGAAAGGCAAGACCCGGCTAAGCCAAACCCTAGTGTCGAAACCACGTCAACCCCAGACAAAGTGGGTCAGCTAGTAGTCAATAGCGCACTAGTGCAACAAACTGAATTGAAACAAGCAGCATTAAAAGAAGTCACTCACCGTATTAAAACGTCAGAAGAGCTATTACGCCAACAGCATGTTTTGCAGCTGAGTTATCAGCTTAAGCAGGCTGCTCAAGCCAAGCTGTTAAGCGCACAAGTCGGCCATGCGCCTAAGGTTTCTTCGCACGCAAGCTTTAATCAGGCTGGCTGGCCTAAGCTGCAAATTTCGCAAATGCGCATCTCATCGGAGTATCGGTACTAGTAATGTGCAGGTAGAAAATATTGATCACAAATAGGTAGCCCAATGAGTTTTAACTATATTTCTCCATTTTTTAGTGTTTACGGTATAAGAATCTTACCAATTATTTATTTTATTGCGGCCATAACTCTTTTTATACGTTTTAAATCTATTTCAACTGGCATGCACTTTATAGGCAGTCTTGTCATAGCTGTATCACCATATGTATTTCTTACCGTAAATGGAGTGAGTTGGTTTCCTTCGTACAACTTAGTAATGTCGGCTGCTACCTTGCTGCAATCTATTGGATTGCTCTTATTTGCAATAGATCAGCGAAAATAGCAATTAACTCGTATTCCGCTTCTGTAAGTTAGAGCGGATATTCATAATTCGTATATTTAACTATAAGAAGTCTAAATCTGTAGCATGTAATTAATCTAGAAAGATATTAAGTAAGTTATTTAAAAACCGTCGACCTTTTAATGTAGGCACTATTTTCCCCGCGTCTTGAGTCATCAACTCTAGTGTCTCCGCTTGTTTGAGTTGTTTCTGCAGGGTAAACAGCGGCACACCTGTGCGTTGTTCGAACAGGCTAGCGTCAAAGCCATGGCTTAGTCGTAGCGCGTTCATCATAAACTCAAAGCCTAATTCCTCTTTAGGGATAACCCATTCTTGATCGACTGCTAGTCCCAAGCGGGTTTGTTCCATATAGCGCTTGGGGTGCTTGTGGCGGCTTTGCCTGATGATTTTGTCGTGAAAGCTGAGTTTGGAATGGGCACCGGCACCTATGCCGAGATAATCGCCAAAATTCCAATAATTGAGGTTGTGTTGGCATTGCTGGTTGGCTTGCGAAAACGCCGACGTTTCATAATTGATATAGCCATGCTCAGCCAGCAGTTGCTCTATCTCTTCTTGCATGGTGGCGCTAGTGTCATCGTCCGGCAAGCTAGGCGGGGTGCGGTGAAAAGGCGTATTCGGTTCTAAAGTTAAATGGTAAAACGACAAATGCGCAGGTTTTAAATCACACGCCGTTTGCGCATCACGTAAGGCGTCTGCTAATGTTTGCTCTGGTAACGCATACATCACATCTAAATTCACTGCATCAAAGGTAGCCAGCGCTAATTCCGCAGCTTTCAGCGCTTGGTCGGTATTATGGATGCGTCCAAGTGCTGTTAAGTAGCGGTTATCAAAACTTTGAATACCAATTGATAACCGGTTAACACCCGCTTGTTGGTAGCCTATGAAATTGCTGCTGTCCACCGTGCCGGGGTTGGCTTCTAGCGTAATTTCTGCGCCATACTCTAATGGCGTTAGCATGCGCACATGGCTTAAAATTTTATCGATGGCTTCCGCCGAAAATAAACTGGGTGTGCCGCCACCAAAGAATATACTTTTGATTTTTCTGCCCCAAATCAACGGGGTGGCTTGCTCTAAATCGGCAATCAATAGGTCTACATACTCGGCTTCAGGAATCTCAGCTTTGGCTTCATGTGAATTAAAATCACAATACGGGCACTTGCGCACGCACCACGGAATATGGATATACAGCGAAAGTGGTGGTGGATTTTTTAAGCCAGACAGCGTTATGCCGCCGGTCAGCGGCGCCTCAGCATTGAGCGCCTGCAAATCACTGGCCGGGTAAATCGGAATCATCGTTTAAAGTAGGGATTGATGAGGGCATCCACCAGCTGATGTAAAGCTGCACGCATTTGTGCTTCGCTGACTTCCATCAGCAAGCCGTCTTCAAACGCGTCTTGCGCGATTTGTTTAATCTCATCAAAGTTTTCGGTCATGACTTTGACCTTTTCGGTGCAAGACACCACCGTCTCGTCATCACGTACCCATTTTGGCCACTCATTGCTCATGGCTTAAGTCTTTCTAGTTTTTGCAGCAGTTTAGCCATGGCATGCCCGCGGTGGCTAATGCGGCTTTTGATCTCTAATGGCAATTCTGCCACGGTTTTACCGGTTTTATCATCCAAAAATAGGGGGTCGTAACCAAAACCATCGCTGCCGCGATACTCGGTTAAAATTTCACCCGCCCACAAGCCTTCGGCTATCAACGGTTCTGGGTCTTCAGCGTGACGCACCAACACCATGACGCAGTAAAAGTGCGCATGACGGTTTTTCTCATTGCCTAATACTTGCAATAGCTTTTGGTTATTACGCGCGTCTTGGCTATTTTTGGTTTCTCCAGCTTCATTGGCATAACGCGCAGAACGCACACCCGGCGCGCCTTGCAAGGCATCTACACACAACCCAGAGTCATCCGCTAAGGCAGGCAAGCCCGTATGCAGGCTGGCATGGCGGGCTTTGGCCAACGCGTTTTCAATAAAGGTGCAATAGGGTTCAGCACATTCCGGCACGGCTAAGCTAGCTTGCGGAATAATCTCGATAGCCAGTGGCGCGAGCAGGTGTTGAATTTCGCGCAGTTTGCCTTGGTTGCCGCTGGCAATGACAAGCTTTTGAAAAGGCAGGCTCATGATTTATACAATGCCTAACGCTTGTTTTTGCTTGGCGCATAATTCGGCAATGCCTGCGCTAGCCAATGCCAGCATAGCATTCATGTCGTCTTGGCTAAACGGTTCGCCTTCAGCCGTGCCTTGGATTTCAACAAAGCCACCACTGCCGGTCATTACCACGTTCATATCGGTGTCGCAGTCTGAGTCTTCAATATAGTCTAAATCCAGTACCGGCGTACCTTTGTACACGCCTACCGAAATCGCCGCGACAGAATTGGTCAGCGGTGATGCTGGAAGCAAACCTTTATTTAACAAGTGCGTCACCGCATCATGCAGCGCCACATAAGCCCCGGTAATGCTGGCCGTGCGGGTGCCGCCATCGGCTTGAATCACATCGCAATCAAAATGAATGGTGCGTTCGCCCAGTTTGTTTAAATCAATCACGGCGCGCAAGCTGCGGCCAATCAAACGCTGTATCTCTTGCGTGCGACCAGATTGCTTGCCCTTGGCGGCTTCTCTATCCATGCGGCTGCCGGTAGAGCGCGGCAACATGCCGTATTCTGCGGTGACCCAGCCTTGGTTTTTGCCCTTTAAAAAGCCCGGCACTTTTTCTTCTACGCTGGCGGTGCACAGTACATGGGTATCGCCAAATTTGACCAGCACCGAGCCTTCGGCATGTTTGGTGTAATGACGAATAATGTCGATGTTTCTGAGGGCGTTGTTACTACGTTGGCTTGGGCGCATAAATAAAGTGGCTTAAAAGTGAGTAAAAAGGGTTAAACATCAGGTAACAACATATCAAAGCATTACAGCTTAGAAAGATTTAGGCCGGTTAAGTGCTGCTTGAATTTCGGCAATGGTTTTTTCGATGTCTTCATCACTCAAATCTTCAGGCTCTGCAGCCATGGTGCCAGTTTGACGCGTGGCTTCATTCATAATGGTGGTGGTTTGATCTAGTGGCATGGTAATGGTCGACACCGCTTGTGGGTTTTGTTGGCGGTCTCCCCATTGCAAGCCAATGGCGCTCATATTGTCGCCGGTATGGTCGCTGTTTTTTTCTGCAGTATCCAACAGTTGATTCACGGTTTCGTTAATCACGCCTGAGATCAAAATGTGTTTAATTGCACTGTCATCCACCACATTCCAAATACCATCGGTACATAATAAGATGATATCGCCATCTTGTAACTCGTGTCTATCGGCCAAGTCAATTTGCGGAATATTATCGCCACCCAAACAGTTGTAGATTTTATTGCGGTAAGGGTGCGCCGTCATTTCGTCTCGACTGATCAAGCCTTTGCGATACATAGATTGCACTACTGAGTGGTCTTCGGTTCTAAACATTAGATGACCATCTCTAAAATGGTACAGCCTAGAATCACCAACATGCGCGCAATATAAGGTGTTGCGCTGAATAATGGCCGCCACGATGGTAGTGCGCGGCGATTCTAATAAGTTATCGGATTCACGCACATTTTCTATCATGTCGTGCACTTGCTGAATATGGTCGGTAAGAAATTTAGCCGGGCTAGGCAATCTGGGTAAAGCCAAGCGCTGAAATGCCTCGGTTAAGGTTTTGACCGCCAATTGCGCTGCCACTTCGCCATGCCTGTGGCCGCCCATGCCATCAGCCAGCACCATTAACAAGGCATCTTTGCTATACGAATAAGCCAGCCGGTCTTGATTGTACGCACGTGGCCCTTGGCGGCTACTTTGATAAATAGTGAATTTCATAATGGGCTAAATTTTATAATGGTTTGTTCAGTGCGTTTTTAATTTTATTGACGATATTGCTTTTGTGCCGTGTTTCAATGGCCGGGGCGAGCGCCAAGATATGTTTTTGTAGCGAAAACACGCTCTGTGGTCGTGATAAAAAGTCTAAGTTTAAGCAGTCATCAATCAGCTCAAGTAGCACGTCAGAATAAATATGTTGCCCCAACACTTTGGCCGGCACTAAATTATCTTTGGTGACGCGCAGATTGGCCGCTTGCGGCGTTGCGCGATACAAACAGGCATACATGCTAGCGCCTATGCTGTAAATATCGCTCCACGGCCCTAAATGGCGGCGGTCTATATATTGTTCTGGCGGCGCAAAGCCTGGCGTGTAACTGAGCGGTATATTGGATTTGGTCTCGGATAAAGTTTGCCGCGCAGAGCCGAAATCCAGCAACACTGGTGAGCCATCCAAGCGGATATAAATATTAGCCGGCTTAATGTCTAGGTGCAATAATTTATGTGTGTGCACCTCACGCAAGCCGGTGAGCAATTCGGCAAACACACGCCGCACAAAGTTCTCAGAAATGGGCGCTTGGTGCGCCAGTATATATTCTTGCAGTGATTTACCGCGTTCATACTTCATCACCATATACACGGTGTTGTTGGCCCTAAAAAAATTCAGCACGCGCACTATGTTGCGGTGGTCAATTTTGGCCAGCGATAAGCCTTCCTCAAAAAAGCTTTTAAGCCCATGTTTGAACGCAGCAGAGTCGCCATGTTGGTCTAGTTGTACCGTCACACCTTTGTCACGTAAGGCCAAACCGGTTGGCATATATTCTTTAATGGCGATGGTTTTTTTGTTGGGATCGTGTGCTAAATAAACAAAACTAAATCCACCAGAGCTTAACACTTTAGTGATAGTGTAATCGTGTAGCTTAAAGCCTATTGGCAACGCTTGGTTTTTGTTGGAAACGGCCATTAAGAATAGTCAATCAGTTTTCACGGTGTCTGTATCTGTTTATTCTCGCATAAGAACAGGCACATTTGATACTATTATTAGAATTTACTTTAAGAGTTAATCCCATGATTTTAAGCATGACAGGCTACGCCTCACACGAGTTATCCATGAGCCATGCAGTGTTGTTGGTAGAGCTGCGTTCGGTCAACCATCGTTATTTGGAATTGCAGCTGAAGCTGGATGACCATTTACGTAGTTTTGAAGCGGTGACACGTGAAATCATCCAAGCCAAGCTGGGTCGAGGTAAAGTGGATTGCCGCATCAGCCTAAAACCTAACAACGCCAGTGCGCCGGTGGTTGCGCTCAATCATGACGCCTTGCGGCAAATTGCCGAAGGCGTCAATCAGGCGTCGCAGTACTTTAAACATGTGCAAGACATCAATTTGTTGGAAGTGTTGACCATGCCGGGCGTGGTGCAAGCCGAAAAAGCTGATCTTGAAACGTTAGAGCTAGCCCTCAAAAATGCACTGCATAGCGTATTGGATGAATTAGTTGCAGCGCGTGGCCGTGAAGGCGAAAAGTTAAAAGACGTGGTGCTGGCGCGGTTAACTGACATCGAAGCATTGGTGGTACAAGTCAAACCGATGCTGCCGCTGCTGATTAAAACCTATCAAGACAAGCTGACAGCGAAACTGCAAGAAGCTATGCTGGGTGATGATGAGCGTGTGCGGCAGGAAATCGTGCTGTACGCACAGCGTATTGATGTCGATGAAGAGTTGTCGCGCTTGGATTCGCATATTCATGAAGTGAAACGTATTATGGCTGCGGGCGGCAGTGTTGGTAAAAAGCTGGACTTTTTGATGCAAGAAATGAATCGGGAAGCCAATACACTGGGGTCAAAATCAGTAGCGATTGAGACCACGCAAATCTCCATGCAGCTGAAAGTGCTGATTGAACAAATGCGCGAGCAAATTCAAAATATTGAATAGCCATTTCACGCGACTAAACTAATCAGCACTGGCAAATATAGCGCTGGCTGTTGCAGCAAAGTCAACGCCAAAATGTTAGAATATCGCACTTACGAAGAGACGCTGCGCGCATTGTTTATGCGCCAACTACATAGCGATTTTAATGGCAATCAGCCATCTGGCGTGCTCAAGGGCAATGGACTCAGCAATGACTTTAGGCAATTTATTTATTATTACCGCCGCTTCTGGCGCTGGCAAAACCAGCTTGGTCAAGGCCTTGCTGGCGCAAGATGCACACATTAAGCTGTCCGTGTCACACACCACGCGGGCACCGCGGCCGGGTGAAGAAAATGGTGTGCATTATCATTTTGTGTCCGATGCACAATTTATCCAGCAGCTTGAAGCCGGTGACTTTTTAGAAAGCGCTTTGGTGCATGGCGCGCGTTATGGCACTTCGCAATCCAGCGTAGATGTCATGCTGAAGCAGGGCGAAGATGTGATTTTGGAAATTGATTGGCAGGGCGCCGCCCAAGTCAGAAAAATATATCCACAAGCGGTCAGTGTTTTTATCTTGCCGCCGTCGATTGAAACATTGGCCGAACGTTTAAATAACCGCGGCCAAGACAGTGCAGAGGTGATTGCCAAGCGCGTTGCGGTGGCACGCGATGAGATGAGCCACGTGGTGGAGTTTGATTATGTTACAATCAATGACCATTTTGAGACGGCACTACAAGATTTAGCGGCGATTGTGCGCACTCAAAGGCTTAAAATGCCAGCGCAGCTCGCGCGTTATCAGCAATTAGTCCAAAATTTAACTTAACACAAGTTCAGTTGTCTACTCAATTGACGACCTAATAATATAGTTTTAATGATTAACCTCACTTAACAACCCAGTAAAGGCACACCATGGCACGTATTACCGTAGATGATTGTTTAGAAAAAATTCCAAACCGCTTTCAATTGACATTAGTGGCTGCCTATCGCGCTAGGCAATTGGCTAACGGTTCTGACCCTTTTGTACATGGCTCCGCGCAAAAAGATAAACCTACCGTACTGGCTCTGCGTGAAATCGCAGCAGGCAAAGTGGGTGTAGAAATTCTTAACCGCGGCCATTCTTAACGGGCGCTTTACTCCGGACGGGTAGCGACGATGGTGACCACCGCGCATTACGCCATGACAGATGCCGCAAAGCGCAAGTCTGGCCTAGTGTCAGAAGCAGATAACTTGTTGCCCGCCGATAGCGAAACGTCACCTCTTACCTGCCTACTTAAAGCGTATTTAAGCCAGCCCGAGATTGAGCAAGTATGGGCCGGTTATCGCTATGCTGAATTGGCCCACCGTGGCCAAACCCGTAAAACGGGTGAGCCTTACATCACCCATCCCGTTTCTGTGGCCTGCATACTGGCCAAAATGCATCTGGATATTCCCACCTTGCTCGCCGCCCTGCTACACGATGTAGTGGAAGACACTGGCGTGGTAAGCGCAGAGATTGGCGAAGTCTTTGGTAAGCAGGTAGCTGATTTGGTGGATGGTTTAACCAAGTTAGATAAAGTCGAACTCCAAAGCGCGGCGCATGCACAGGCAGAAAATTTCCGCAAAATGTTGTTGGCCATGAGCCAAGACGTGCGGGTGATTTTGGTTAAGCTGGCGGACCGTTTGCACAATATGCAAACGCTGGAGGCCATGCGACCCGAAAAGCAAAAGCGCATTGCGCGTGAAACCTTAGATATTTATGCGCCGATTGCCAATCGTCTCGGCCTCAACCCAATTTTTCAAGAGTTAGAAGACCTCAGTTTTAAGTATCTGTACCCCATCCGTTATCGCGTGATTAATAAAGCGGTCAAAGCGGCCAGAGGCAACCGTAAAGAAGTCATCACTAAGATTTTAAGTGCCATACAAGAGCAATTAACTGAGGCTAAAATTGATGCGAATGTGATGGGGCGAGAAAAACATCTTTACAGCATTTACAAGAAGATGACTGGTAAAACTGTGAAGTTATCGCAAGTCAGCGATATTTACGGTTTTAGAATTGTAGTGAAAGACACACCTAGTTGCTACCTCGCCTTGGGCGCTTTACATGGCTTGTATAAGCCTATTCCCGGTCGGTTTAAAGACTATATCGCCATCCCTAAAGCCAACGGATACCAATCTTTGCATACCACCTTGTTTGGCCCGTTTGGTACGCCAATTGAAGTGCAAATCCGCAGCGATGAAATGCATAGTATTGCCGATGCGGGCGTAGCAGCGCATTGGTTATACAAAACCACCGATGCGCAACTGACCAAATTGCAGCAACAAACGCACCAGTGGTTACAACGTTTGGTGGAAATTCAAACCGAGAGTGAAGACAACTACGAGTTTTTAGAAAACTTTAAAGTCGATTTATTTCCGGATGAAGTCTATGTATTTACGCCTAAAGGCAAAATTTTATCGCTGCCCAAAGGTTCTAGTGCGGTGGATTTTGCCTATGCCGTGCATACCGATGTGGGCAATAGCTGTGTGGCAGTGAAAATTAACAACGAATTAGCACCGCTGCGCACGGAAATGCGAAACGGTGACCATGTCGAGATTATCACGGCTTCTCTGGCTAAGCCCAACCCTGCTTGGTTGAATTATGTGGTGACCGGTAAAGCGCGCTCGCATATTCGCCACTATTTAAAAACCATCAAAGTAGAAGAATCGGCGCATTTGGGTGAGCGCATGCTTAACATTGCTTTGCGCGCCATGCATGTAGAGCCGAGTGATGTGACCGAAACGCAATGGCAAAAAGTCATGAAAGATTACAGCGCACAAACGCGGGCGGCTATTTTGACCGACATCGGCTTGGGCAAACGCATAGGCTTGATGGTAGCGCATCAGTTGCTGGCCACCAATGGCGACCACATCAACGAAGCCGGTGAGAAAATCAACAAGCCATTAGATACCATCACCATACGCGGTACTGAAGGCATGGCGGTGCAGTTTGCGCAGTGTTGCCGCCCGATTCCGGGTGACCCGATTTTAGGTTTTATCAATAAAGACAAAGGCTTGGTGATTCACACTCACGATTGCCCAGCCATCCGCAAATTTAGGCTGGATCCGGATAAATGGTTAGATGTGGATTGGGATGCCGACAATAAAAAACTGTTCAAGGTCAATTTACGCATTACCGTGGCCAATCAGCGCGGCATGTTGGCCAAAATTGCCACCACCATCGCCAATGCCGAATCCAATATTGATAACGTGAGTGTGGATGAGTCTGAAGGTAGTCAATACACCAATGTGAACTTTACCGTACAGGTGCATAACCGCGTACATTTGGCTAAGTTGATACGCGATTTGCGCAAAATCCCTGACGTGGTGCGCATTAACCGCGTTAAAGGTAACCATTCCGAGCAAAAAATTTAAGCGCTTTTCGCCAGTCTTGACGCATGCCTAATCCATTACTGACTGAGTACAAAGCCTTCAGTAAACCGCTGCTTGCCAATCTGCACAAGTTAGGCATACACACCTTGCATGCACTTATATTGCATCTGCCCCTGCGCTATCTTGATGAAACGCGTATCACCAGTATCCGTGATATTCGGCTGGGCGACGCCGTACAAATAGAAGGCGAGATTGTGCATGCCGAAGTCACGTATAAGCCACGCAAAGCCTTGATTGCTAGGCTGGAAGACGGCAGTGGTCAGATCACCTTACGCTTTTTACACTTTTATCCTAGCCAAATAGCCGCGGTGGCAGTGGGCAAAACTTTGCGCGTGTATGGCGAAGTGCGCCATGGTTTTTTTGGTTATGAAATGGTGCACCCGCAATGCAAAGCGGTCAGTGAAAAAAGTGTGGTGTCTGCCACCCTTACGCCGGTGTACCCCACCACCGCTGGCTTGACGCAACAAAATTTACGCAAAAGTATACAAGTGGCGCTCGCACTTGCAGAGCTCGCTGAAACCTTACCGGCTTGGGTCTACGCGCCACTTAAGCTGCCTAGTTTTGCTGCCAGTATTCAAGCATTACACCAACCTTTGCCCGATGTGCCATTGGCGGCATTAGAAAATCGTAGTTTGCCAGCCTGGCGCAGGCTAGCCTTTGATGAGTTGCTGGCGCAACAATTGTCCATGCGCAAACATTACGCTAAGCGCCGCGCCGCAGAAGCGCCTAGTGTTGCGCAGTCTACAATTTTGGTACCGCAATTATTACAACAGCTGGCGTTTCAACTTACAGGCGCGCAGCAAAAAGTAGTGGCAGAAATCGCCAACGATTTAATGCAACCGCACCCCATGCAGCGCTTATTGCAAGGCGATGTGGGCAGTGGTAAAACCATCGTCGCCTGCGTGGCAGCCTTGCAAATGATAGAACATGGCTGGCAAGTAGCGCTGATGGCGCCGACTGAAATTTTGGCCGAACAGCATTATAAAAAGTTTGCGCTATGGCTAACGCCGTTACATATACAAATTGCTTGGTTAACCGGTAGCCAAAGCAAAAAAGAACGTGAAGCGGCATTAGCCAGCATGGTCAATGGTCAGGCCATGCTGGTGGTGGGCACGCATGCGTTGTTTCAAGAGGCGGTGCAGTTTAAAAAACTGGGGTTGGCGATTATTGATGAACAACACCGCTTTGGCGTGCAGCAACGCTTGGCTTTGCGGCAAAAAGGACAGCCAGAACCGCATCAACTGATGATGTCTGCCACGCCCATACCACGTACGCTTTCTATGAGTTATTACGCCGATTTAGACGTGTCGGTGATTGACGAATTGCCCCCGGGTCGCACGCCGATTATCACCAAGCTGATTTCTGATGAGCGCCGTGATGAAATATTGCAACGTGTACGCGAAGCCTGCAAAAACGGTAGCCAAGCTTACTGGGTATGCCCTTTGATTGAAGAATCGGAAGCTTTACAGCTACAAACTGCAAACGATACCTTTGCCCATATGCAAGCCGAGTTTCCTGAACTCACCATAGGGCTGGTGCATGGCCGCATGAAACCGGCCGAGAAGCAAGCGGTGATGGCACAGTTTTCTGCGGGTGACATCCACTTATTAGTGGCCACCACCGTGATTGAGGTTGGCGTCGATGTGCCTAACGCTAGCTTGATGGTGATTGAGCATGCCGAGCGCGCCGGGTTAAGTCAGTTGCATCAGTTACGTGGGCGGGTAGGGCGCGGTGCTGCCAAAAGTACTTGTATTTTGTTGTATCAAAACAAACTGTCTGAGATGGCGCGCGCTAGGCTGAAAGTGATTTATGAACACACGGATGGCTTTTTGATTGCCCAGGCCGATTTGGCTTTACGTGGCCCGGGTGAGTTTTTAGGCACGCGGCAAAGTGGTGTGCCCATGCTTAAAATTGCCGATCTCACCCGCGATGAAGATTTACTGGACATAGCGAAGTCATTGGCTGACCGCTTATTACAGCAACATCCCGCGGAGGTAGACCATCATTTGGCGCGTTGGCTCAGCCAAGGTGCGGAGTTAATTAAGGTGTAAATTTAATTAAGAGATAAGTTAAGGGCTAGATTAAGCCAGCGTTTCATCTCATTGCCGCACCCACTCTGTAAGCGGCTATGCGATAATTCGACCCGTGAAGATACGGCAAAACTATTTAACGGAACAACACGCTTGGTCTACTGGACGACACGCTTGGCTTAAACAGCCCATGCGTTGCGCACCTTACAGGCCATGGCTGATTGAGCGCGGCTCACTCACGCAAAAACTACAACAACGTTATGCAGATTTTGCAGTGCAGCCGGTGTTTACGGGTTATCAAAAAGCAGTGCTGGATGAACAAAAGTCGTTACATTTAACCAGCCACCATCGCGCCCTAGTCAGAGAAGTGTTGCTATTTGGCAACCAGCAAGCGGTGGTGTTTGCGCACAGTGTATTGCCCAGACACGGTATACGAGGCGCTTGGCATGGGCTGGGCAAACTCGGTAACCAATCTTTGGGCGCTACGCTGTTTGCCAATCAACAAGTTAAACGTACGCCGCTCAGTTATAAAAAGCTGTCGGCGCGACATCCACTTTATCAGCGCGCAGTGCAGCATGTAGCGGTTAAACCCCCATATGTATGGGCTAGACGTTCTACCTTTAGCTTAAAGCGTACCCAAATATTGGTCACCGAGATATTTTTACCTACCATTTGCCATGCCTAACACCACGCTAGCCCTCAAATTACATGCCTATATGCGCTTAATGCGTTTAGACAAACCCATAGGCATTTTACTGCTGTTATGGCCTACGCTTTGGGCGTTGTTGATAGCAGGTAACGGCAAGCCACCTATAGCAATTGGTGTTATTTTTGTGTTGGGCACGGTGCTCATGCGTAGTGCTGGCTGTGTGTTGAATGATATTGCCGACCGCAACTTTGATGGCTTGGTAGAACGTACCAAAGGCAGGCCACTGGCTACAAAAGAGGTGACGGTCAAAGAAGCTTATTGGCTAACTTTGGTGTTGGTGTTACTGGCTTTTGTACTGGTGTGCTTTTTAAATTTCACTACCATCGCACTGTCGTTCGCGGCCTTATTTTTAGCCGCCAGTTACCCTTATACCAAACGCTTTTTAGCCATTCCGCAAGCGTATCTGGGGATTGCGTTTGGTTTTGGTATCCCGATGGCCTTTGCCGCAATCAACGGCCATGTGCCGCCAGTGGCTTGGGTGTTGCTGTTAGCGAATGTATTTTGGGCAGTCGCCTACGATACCGAGTACGCCATGGTCGATCGTGATGATGATATCAAGATCGGCATCCACTCATCCGCGCTATTGTTTGGCAGGTTTGACGTGCTGGCCGTGATGTTGTGCTACGCCTGTATGTTGGGCCTATTGGCGTATGTGGGTAACGACATGGCGTACGGTGGCTATTATTTTGCTGGGCTGTTGGCGGCGCTGGGGCTGGTGATGTATCAATATAGGCTCATAAAAAAACGCCTCAAAACCGATTGCTTTAAGGCGTTTTTGCATAACAGCTGGATAGGCTGTGTGATCTTGCTGGGCTTAATGGCTGAGCTTAGCTATTAAGCAGGTGCAGCCGCGGATTAACGGTGTGCAATATCCAGCAATTCAAATTCAAATTGTTCTTCTACCTGATTGACTGGTGCTTGCTCTTTGTTTTCTAAGGAAAATTGGTTGCTGAGCAAATCAAATTCTGGTGTCATTTCAATCTCCGGTAAATAGGGGGTCATGCTAATTTCTTCTTCCTTGGTTTCTTTGCGCGGTGCTTTAGCAGCGTTGAATGATATGACTTCAGCCAACTGAATTTCTTCATGAGCAATTTCACGCAATAGCAAAATTTCTTCAAATACCGCTTTTTCAAAGCCCATGCGTGGCTCTAAACGGGTGTTGTAAATCAATTCATCTAAGAAAGTAATCGCTTCGGCGGTGCCCCATACTTTTTGTAATTGCAATGAGATACGCTCAAACGATTCCAGCGTATTGCAATCACTTAACGGTTTTGAAAAATCGTCTAATTGCACATTAAAGTGTTTTCTACACTCGGCAGCGGCGGTTTCAAACTCTGCTTGCATGCCTTCTTTTGCGAGTAAATCGAGTAAAAACATCCAAGTGGAAGCAGACTCTTTTGGCGCTTCGCTTAAATGATTTTGTAATAAGGTAATGGCCAGCCCAGTGCGGCCATGCGCCAAGAACAGTTCAGCATCCTCTTTAATGTTAGACGCTTCTTCAACAATCTCAGCTGAAGCATTGCCGTTGTAGTTTGATTGAAAGGCGTAAGTATTATCTGCAACACGCATGCTGTTGGGCGTAGCTTCTTCAAACGCATCTTTTGACAGGCTAGAAGCAAAGTCATCATTCATGGCGTGCTCATTGTCAGTGGCATCAGCATAGGCTTGCTCTTCCTGCATATGTTGCCACAAAGCCTGTTCTTTCTCGGCACGGATGGCTGCGTTTCTGCGTCTTAGCCAATCAGCAAAAAAGAAACCACTGGCCAATAACGCGCCCCCTAAACTGAGGGCCAATATACGTAAAAAGTCATTTTGATGTTTGACTTCTGTGAGCTCTGACTGAATGGCAACGTTGGCTTGTTTTAAGCTAGCGTTTTGCGCGTTTAGGCTGCTGAGCTGCTTATCAAGATGGGTCATGCGATTATTCATCATGGTCAACTCATCGGCAAACGCAGCTTCTGCAGCATACGCTTGTGGGTTGGCTTGGCGATTAACGTTAATTTTTTTATCAAAATTCAGTTTCATTGATGAAAAATCAAAACTGGTGTTGGGTAAATTACCGCCAGAAATCGTTAATTTAGGCTGGGCTGGCATGGCGCTAACGCTGCTTTGTTTCACTGCTTCTGCTGTGGGTGTTGTTGTTTGGTTGTTGCTGCGCGTGGCCAGCTTGCTGCGATTCACTGATTTTGCAGTGCTGGCACGCGATTTTTTTGCTACAGCCTTTACGGGTGCCTCGCTGGTGGCGACAACATTGCTAGGCTCATCAGCCGTTTCAGCTGAACGTAACGCGGCCACACTGTCGTTATTCAATTCGTCTTGTTGATACGCTAGTACAGAGTCACCTGTAATCGACGGATCAATTAATAAGTTATATTGGCGTGTAAAAGTGGTATCGCAATGGCTCACTACAGTCAGTGAAGCGATAGGCTCATACACTGCTCTTTTGGAGCTCAGTGCTAATACGCCTTCCCCATTGCCCAAATGGTTCAGTTGAAAACTCACCTCTCTAATAGCGTTGAGGTCGTCACTGTTAACGGTAAAGCAGCTGCCTGTCATTTTTTTGTCTAGGCCAGATACTTTGATATTAGCGGCTAAAGGTTGACCGAGATATGAATTGACCGCAATATCACCTAGGCCTATGGCCTTAGAATGCATGGAATAAGCGGTGCCCATGACCGCAATAGCGATGATGATTGCTTTTTTCAGTTTAAAATTACCGTCCATAACTTGGCCTTTAGCTGTTTTAAGTGATGAAATTTACACATCACTGTCAATTGTGCGGTCACTCTTACTATATCGGCCGCTTTAAATATTTCTTAAATTCAGTGATTTACCTACATTAAACGCCGTATAATGCAGTGTCGCACAAGCTAATAAGCAATTGGTGTGCCAGTTGAGTGGCCTGGTTGCGCGATATACTAAAATTTTCTTCTGCAAATAAGCCAATACGTCGTTGACAAGACCTTAGGCAAAAGCATATAATCCGCCCTCTTGAATTTATTAGCTATGATTTGGTAGTTATAAAAAATGAAAACATTTTCAGCAAAAACACATGAAGTACAACGTGATTGGTTCGTAATCGACGGCACCGACTTAGTATTAGGTCGCTTAGCCAGCGCAATTGCTCATCGCTTACGCGGTAAACATAAAACTATTTACACCCCACACGTGGATACTGGTGATTACATTGTCGTCATTAATGCCGACAAAATCAAGGTAACTGGTGCTAAAGCGACTGATAAACAATATCATAGTCACTCTGGTTACCCAGGTGGTATCAGCACCACTACTTTCTCTAAAATGCAAGACCGTTTCCCGGGTCGCGCGCTAGAGAAAGCAGTGAAAGGCATGCTACCAAAAGGCCCATTGGGCTACGCGATGATTAAAAAAATGAAAGTTTATGCTGGCGATAAGCATGAACATGCAGCGCAACAGCCGCAAGCATTGACTCTCTAAAGGATTCCAGCATGATTGGTAAATACAACTACGGTACAGGTCGTCGCAAAAGTTCAGTGGCACGTGTGTTTTTAAAATCTGGTCAAGGTAACATCATTGTTAACGACAAGCCAGTGGACGAATATTTTTCACGCGTGACTTCACGCATGATTTTGCGTCAACCACTAGAGTTAACCAACAACACAGCCAGCTTTGACATCATGGTTAACGTGATTGGCGGTGGTGAATCGGGTCAAGCGGGTGCAGTACGTCACGGTATTACCCGTGCATTGATAGACTACGATGCAGCGTTGAAAAGCGCTTTATCACACGCTGGTTTCGTGACACGTGATGCACGTGAAGTTGAGCGTAAAAAAGTGGGTCTGCGCAAAGCACGTCGTCGTAAACAATTCTCTAAACGTTAATCGTTTACTACGCTTACATGAGCGTCTAGATGTAAAAAAAGGTCGCGTTAGCGGCCTTTTTCGTTTTAGGCTTTATAATGACCAACACAAATCCTTCATATCTGATGAATGCGATGACGGCAAATAATATGAATGCAAACAAGATTAAAGCTAATACTATAAAAGTGGGTATCGTAGGTGCAACCGGTTATACCGGGGTTGAGTTATTACGCTTATTGGCCTTGCATCCACAAGTGGCATTAACCGTCATCACATCACGTGGTGATGCTGGCACGCCTGTGGCGGATATGTTCCCCAGCTTACGTGGTTACGTGGATTTGCAATTTAGCGACCCCGCCACCGCGCCTTTAACGGACTGTGATGTGGTGTTTTTTGCTACACCGCATGGCATTGCCATGAGCCAAGCGCAGCAATTATTGGCGGCGGGCGTTAAGGTGATTGATTTGGCAGCGGATTTTAGACTGCAAGACATCGCTGTGTTTGAGCAATGGTACAAAATGCCACATGCTTGCCCAGAGGTATTAAGCCATGCGGTGTACGGCATTCCTGAGTTATACCGTGAGCAAATTAAAACAGCCAGCGTGATCGGCAACCCGGGCTGCTATCCAACCACTGTCTTACTTGGCCTAGCACCATTGCTAGAACAAGGCTTAATCGATTTTTCTGTGCCTATCATTGCTGATGCTAAATCGGGTGTGTCAGGTGCAGGCAGAAAAGCAGAAGTGGCTACCTTATTTGCCGAGGCCAGCGACAATATGAAAGCCTATGGTGTCGCAGGGCATAGGCATCAACCTGAGATTCATGCGCAACTAACTAAAATAGCCCATAGTTCATTGCAGTTTATCTTTGTGCCACATCTGATTCCCATGATTAGAGGCATGTTGTCGACCATTTATGTGAAGTTGTCGGCTAAAGCCAAGCAAGTGGATTTACAAGCGCTGTATGAAACGCGCTACGCTCATGAGCGTTTTGTCGATGTGCTGCCAGCCGGTGTGTTACCAGAAACGCGTTCAGTTCGCGGTTCTAACCATTTGCGTATCAGTATGCAAGCGCAAGCCAATGATTATTTAACTTTGGTGGTGGTGCAAGATAACTTGGTAAAAGGCGCGGCTGGGCAAGCGGTACAAAACATGAACATTATGTTTGGTGTGGAAGAGCAGCTTGGACTACAAGTGCTGCCTTTGCTGCCTTAAGCGCTGCACATGAAGCCAATACGTCGCCGTATACGTAATAATTTTGGTTTAACCGCCAAGCAAGTGGCTATTCGCTCCAGAAGGCCGTGGTATTTTCAGACGTTTTTGGCGGTGGCCTTTGTGGTGTTGGGCTTTGTGATTGCGTATTGGATGCTGCATGATGCTGAGTCTGAGCGTTTGCGTTTGCGCTTGCAGCAAGTAGAGCTTGAAAATAGAACATTAGGCGCCAAATTAGTAGAGGCGCAAAGAGGCTTAGAGGTGGAGCTGGCGACCAACAATAACCTTGCAAAAGAGCTGGCATCGGTTCAAGATGAGAGTCTAAAGGTTAAAGAAGATTTGGTGTTTTATAAAAATATGCTGAGTAAGCGCAGCAAATAATCATATCAAAAAATCAACCGCTTGCATCGCACATGCAAGGCAGCAAGATAAGGGTTACCATGTTTTTTAAGAAAAGTAATAAGATTGATAGTCGCATCGATACCTTGATTGGTGCTGCCTCCAGCATACAAGGCGATGTGCATTTTAGCGGCGGTTTGCGTATTGATGGCGCGGTGCGCGGCAATGTACAAGAGCCAGCAGACACCATGAGCACTTTGATTTTGAGCGAAAATGGCCGTATCGAGGGCTCGGTATCGGCGGCAAAAATCGTACTCAATGGCCAAGTGGTGGGCCCAGTTAAAGCCAGCCAGTTTATTGAATTACAACCTAAGGCGCGCATCACCGGCGATTTGCATTATAAATCATTAGAAATGCATACCGGCGCAGTGATAGAAGGCCGCTTGATTTACATAGGCGATGAGGCCATAACCTCGTCACTGGATTAGTATTTAACATTTATTAAGAACGTTTGATGATCATGCGCATCCAAGTAAGTGGATGCGCCTAAAGGAGCTTATATGAATACCGTTGCAGAATTAGCCACAGACAGCTTAGCAGAATTGAATATCCCCGCACCGTTGGTGTTTACCGACAATGCCGCCAAAAAAGTGAAAGAACTGATTGAAGAAGAGGGCACGCCAGATTTAAAACTGCGCGTGTTTGTCAGCGGTGGCGGCTGCTCAGGTTTTCAATACGGCTTTACCTTTGAAGAAGAAGTGAACGAAGACGACACCCAGGTAATGAAAGATACTGTCACTTTATTGATAGACCCGATGAGTTTGCAGTATTTGATGGGTGCCGAAATTGATTATCAAGACAACCTGCAAGGTTCGCAATTTGTCATACGTAATCCGCAAGCCACCACTACTTGCGGTTGCGGTTCTTCTTTTTCCGTGTAAGCACTAGGTGTGTCACCAAAAGCCAAGCGTTTGCTTGGCTTTTTAATTTGCTGACTTTGCTCAGTGAGTATTCTTGATTAAGCTTTAATGTAATCAATGGTAAAGCAAAGCTGCTGCAACCCATTAAGACTATTTGAAAGCAACATTATGACTAGATGGATTGTGGTGATCACCTTATTACTGGCAGCTTGTGGCGCAGACATGCCACAGCAAGCAGCTATCCCCGCAGGCGCTAGCGTGCTGATTTTGGGTGATAGTTTAAGTTATGGCACTGGCGCTGAGCCTGGCCAAGATTATCCTAGCCTGTTGGCCAAAACCACTGGTTGGCAGATTATCAATGCCGGTGTGCCCGGTGATACTACTAGTGCAGGTTTATCGCGCTTGCCTGATTTAATTGCTAGCCATCAGCCACAATTATTAATCGTCGAGCTAGGTGGCAACGATTTATTGCGGCAAGTAGCGCCTTCGCACATAGAACAGAATCTGAAAAGTATACTAAGTACGGCGAAAACGCAGGGCATCCCGACTGTACTGGTGTCGATTCCAGCCATCAGCCCTTTTATGGCAGCCGTTGGCAATTTATCAGACCATCCGCTCTACGCGCGTATTGCAGAGGAAACCAATACGCCTTTGATTACGGACGTGTTTTCTGAGGTGCTGTCTGAACGCAGCCTGAAAGCCGATCAAATACACCCAAACGCTAAAGGTTATGCGGAAGTGGCGCTCAATATGCAATCTGCACTTAAGCAGTTAGGTTACTTGCCTCAATAAGACTGCTTAAGCGATTTTTGCAGGTAAAGCCACGCATCACACTAGCCAGAAATAGCATCAACACGTGTTGATGGATGAATCAATCAGCCATCTGATTGGCTGACTTAGTCGCATGCGCTACTTGCTAGCCTCGTTGATCCACCGGCACAAACTCACGTCTGCGTTCGCCAGTATATAGCTGTCTTGGTCTGCCAATTTTATGCTCGGGGTCGGTGTGCATTTCGTTCCATTGCGATACCCAGCCAGCGGTGCGCGCCAGCGCAAAAATGGCGGTAAACATAGAGTTAGGAATACCCATGGCGCGCATGACGATGCCGCTGTAAAAATCGACATTCGGATACAGTTTGCGCGATACAAAGTACTCGTCTTCCAAGGCGATTTTTTCTAAAGCCATCGCTAGTTTTAAGGTCGGGTCGTTATGTAATCCCAACTCATTCAGTACTTCGTAACAGGTTTTTTGCATAATGGCCGCACGTGGGTCCATGCTGCGGTAGACGCGATGACCAAAACCCATCAGGCGGAACGAGTCAGATTTGTCTTTGGCGCGCTTAATGTACTCACCGATGCGGCTGATATCCCCAATTTCTTCCAGCATTTTCAGCGTAGCTTCATTGGCGCCACCGTGTGCAGGCCCCCATAATGAGGCAATGCCGGCGGCAATACAGGCAAATGGATTGGCACCACTTGAGCCGACTAAGCGCACGGTAGAAGTAGAGGCATTTTGCTCATGGTCGGCATGTAGAATCAAAATACGCTCAAACGCTTTGGCCAAAACTGGGTTAGGCACATAGTCTTCACACGGCGTGGCAAACATCATATGCATAAAGTTTTCGGCATAATTGAGATTGTTTTTGGGGTACATAAACGGCTCGCCCACATTGTATTTATAGCTCCAAGCCGCTATGGTGGGGACTTTGGCCAATAAACGCATGGCAGCTATTTTGCGTAATTCTGAGTCGGCCACATTGGTGTTTTCTGGATAAAACGCGGCCATGGCACCCACCACCGACACCATCACCGCCATTGGGTGGGCATCACGCCTAAAGCCTCTAAACACGTTGCCCATTTGGTCGTGCAACATGGTGTGGCCATGAATGCCTTTATGAAACGCCAGCTTTTCCTGTTGATTTGGCAATTCGCCATGCAACAACAGATGTGCGACTTCTAAGAAATCACAGTTTTCTGCCAGTTGCTCAATCGGGTAGCCACGGTGATACAGCAAACCCGCTTCCCCATCGATATAGGTAATCTTAGATTGGGTGGCAGCGGTCGACATAAAGCCGGGGTCATAAGTAAATACACCGTGTTTGCCCAAAGTGCGGATATCAATGACATCATTCCCTAATGCGCCAGACAAAATAGGCAATTCGATAGCCGGGGTGTCGTTATCAAAGCTGATGGTTGCTTTTGTGGGTTTTGTAGCCATAAGTCACTCTTTATTAACGGATATGCCCAGATTATACGCAATCGATTACTGAAATGGGCATGCCAGCAAGCGCAATTGGCGTAACAAAGTAAAAATAGACAAAATCACTGCACAGATTTAGTGCGGCTGGTGGTGCACACCTACGTTATAACCATTTATGCAGGATAGATGGCACCTAAAATACGCGGGCCTTTGGCGCCGGTCACGGCAGGCAAGTTGCTGGGCAGTTGCGCCATGGTTTGCTTGGCAAGCCAAGCAAAGGCGGCTGCTTCTACCCAATCTACGCCCACGCCAAGTGCATCGGTATTGGCTACTTTGATATGGTCACCCAGTAATTGGCTTAAGTCTTGTACTAACAGGGCGTTATGCGCGCCACCACCACATAGGTACACTTGGTCAACGTTGGAGCAGTGCTGAATAATGGCCTGCTGTAAACTATGCGCAGTCAGTGCCACCAGCGTGCGTGCCACCTCTTGCGGCGTCAGTGTAAAGTTTGCAAGCTGGTGGGTCAGCCATGCATCATTAAACAAATCGCGCCCGGTACTTTTAGGGGGTGCTAGGGCAAAATAAGGGTCGCTTAACATCTTGGCAAGTAATGCAGCGCTTACTTGACCAGTCGCCGCCCATGCGCCATTGGCATCATAGTCTAGTCCAGTATGCTGCTTAGTCCAGCTGTCTAATAGCATATTGCCTGGGCCAGAATCAAAGCCTAACACTTCACCTGAAGCTGCTAAATAGGTGATATTAGCAATACCACCAATATTGGCAATCACACGATTATGCTGTGCGCTGCCAAATACTGCTTGATGAAACGCGGGCACCAAAGGCGCGCCTTGACCGCCAGCAGCAATGTCGCGACTACGAAAATCCGCCACCACGGTAATGCCAGTGAGCTCAGCTAATAAAGCAGCGTTGCCGATTTGCAGTGTAAAGCCTATGCCGTCACTAAAATGGGGTCGATGGCGGATGGTTTGGCCGTGACAACCAATGGCGTGTATGGCTTTTGCACTGAGATTTTCTTGCGCCAGTAAGGCTAATACCGCCTGCGCATATAGTTTAGCCAATGCGTTGGCCATTAGCTGGGTACGTTCCAGCTCGTTTTCGCTGGGTTCATGTAATGTTAATAAGTCCGTTTTAAGCGCACTGGGGTAGGCCAAAAAATAATTGGCTACCACTTGAAAGTGCTGATGTTCAGTCGATACCAGCGAAACATCAATGCCGTCTAAGCTGGTACCCGACATAATGCCGATATATAAAGAGGAGGCGGACATGATGCAGCTTTCGATAATTAGTGATTGCTCGCCAGCTGTGTGCGCTGTTTGAGCATTTCTAGCCGCGCCATATAGTTAAGCACTTGTTTGTCAAAGGCGGGTTTTAAGGTGCGGTCAATTGGTATGCTGGTTGGCAATGCCACTTTCATCGGGTCACGTTGCACACCATCCACCAAAAATTCGTAATGTAAATGCGGGCCTGTGGCCAAGCCTGTCATGCCCACATAGCCAATAATATCGCCTTGCGATACCGACTGACCTTTACGTAAGGTGGCGGCAAAACGTGATAAGTGGCCATACACCGTGCTGACACCACCATCATGTTTAAGCACCACGACATTGCCATAGCCGCCTTTTCTACCCATAAATGCCACTACGCCCTCGCCAGCGGCTTTAATCCGCGTGCCGGTGGGCGCTGCCATATCGACGCCTTTGTGGGCCTTGATGCGCTGCAATATCGGGTGGTATCGACCAGCACTAAACGCTGAGCTAATCCGTGTAAACTCTAGGGGTGAGCGCAGAAACGATTTATGTAAGCTGTGGCCATCAGGGGTGTAATAGCTAAATTTTCCTGTACCATCGCCAAAATGCACGGCCTGATAGGTTTTGCCGTTATTGACAAATTCCACTGCCAACACATTGCCCGTTTTCATCAGCTCGCCCGCATTGTAAAACGCTTCATAGATGACATGAAACTGGTCGCCAGGACGTAAATCTTGATAAAAATCAATTTCACCTGCCAAGATTTCGGCAATTTGTATAGCAATTTGGTCGGGAATGCCAGCGTCATCGGTAGCCCCAAATAAACTGTCGCGAATAATGGCTGATTTAAATACCGGTTGATTGTCTAGAATAAGTTTTTGCGTGGCTACCACGTAACCCGTATTAGTAAGCCCTGCTACTAATATATTGTCTGCATCTAACTCATACTCTAAATGCAACAATTTGCCGTTACGGTCCGCTTTAATCTCTATGGTATGACCGGGCAGTAGTTGTGTATTGAGCGCTCTGGCATCTGGGCTGAGCAATAAGAAATTCACCGCTTCTTTGTCCCGTATGCCCATGCGCTCAAATAAGGTCACTAACGTATCATCGCGCCGCACTTGTTCAATCTGCCAAAACGATTCATCAGCATCCATAGTGGCCATGGGCAATGGTAGCGTAACTTCTTCGGTAATGGTTTTAAGCGCGATATTTTGCGTTTCGGCTTGTGGGGTTTCGCTAAAGGCGATAAACAACAACAGCGCAAGCATGCCACTGGCAACGGCTAGCCAATGAAACTTAAATCTTGCTTTGGAAAATTTGCGTTCTGAAAACATAGGGTTTGCGTTAAAATACCAGTAGCAAAA
>DASWSZ010000100.1:0-6623 GCA_036402395.1 Methylophilus sp. | reverse complement strand
GAAAATATTGCTCATCAGTGAGCACTGACAAACACGCTGCGCCACCTTGTTCATAACTTTGCGCAATTTCAGCGGGCTTAAAATCAGCACGAATGACGCCTTTAGATGGGCTGGCTTTTTTAATCTCGGCAATCACTGCCGATTGACCTAGCGCAATTTTGCTGCGTATGCTGCCAACAAAATCGCGCGCAGGTGGTTGGGCATTAGCCAATTGTTTCACTTCATCCAAGCTGAGTTTAGCTTTAGCAGCGGCTACTTCTATCACTTTGGTCGCTAAAATCTTATTTAAAATATCGCTCATAGGTATGTAATCTTTATTAATTGGCTTAAAAGGCTGGCTAGCAGCCGCTTATTCGTACACCAGGCCATTGTGTTTTAACCAGCCGCCAAACTGCTGACCTTGTGGATCATGGTGCGTCCAATGCACCACGCCACCCTTAGGGTTAAACACATATTCGCCTTTAAATTCAAGCCTATCGCCAACTTTTAAGGCGCCTACTCTGGGGGCTAAATCAATATTATGCGCAAATAACAAGGTTTGTTGGGGATTGATGCGCACTAGAAATTTTTGATGGCGTGCGCCTTTATTGTCATCTGGCAATAGTTTAACCACCTCACCCTCACCTTCTACCCATACATCGCTTTGCTTATGCTGAAACGCCTCAACTATACTGCGATTCACATCTGCTTGCGGTGCGTCACTCAGCGGGGTTAAGTCTAGTGTTTGCGTAGTGTCTTTAACCGCGACTGCTGATTGCGACTGATTGCTTTCAAGCTCGGTTTGTGGCGCTTGCTTACATGCCGCCAAACCCAAGTTGGTTAATACAATGACTACCGCAACTAGCTTTAAGTGCCTCATACAACCTGACTCAATTGCTTAAGCTGTTGCAGTTTACGCATAGCAGCACCGTTATCTATCGCATGCGCGGCTTGGGCAATGCCTGTTGGCAAATCATCCGCCAAGCCTGATACATAAATGGCCGCGCCTGAGTTGAGCAGTACGATGTCACGCGCTGGGCCTGTTTCACCAGACAATAGGCCAAGAATAATCTCGCTAGAATGTTGGGCATTTTCTACACGTATGCTGTTGATGTCATGCAACGGCATACCAAACTGGGTAGGGTTCAGCATATATTCATGGACTTGGCCATGTTTTAGCTCGGCCACAAAGGTATCGGCAGAAAAAGAAATTTCATCCATATCATCGGCGCTATGCACTACCATCACATGCTCGCTACCCAGTATTTGCAGCGTGTGTGCTAATAGTGGCACTAAATCTCTATGAAATACCCCCATCACCTGACGCTTGGCACCCGCGGGGTTGGTCATTGGGCCTAGCAGATTAAACATGGTACGGACACCTAGCTCACGCCTTACCGGTGCAGCATACTTCATGGCCGCGTGATGGTTAGGCGCAAACATAAAGCCTATACCGGCTTCATTGACGCAGCGCGCCACCTGTTCAGCGCTCAGGCTGATATTCACGCCCAGCGCTTCTAATACATCGGCCGAGCCGCTTTTAGACGACGCCGCACGCCCGCCATGCTTGGCAATGGTAGCACCCGCACCCGCCGCCACAAAGGCAGATGCAGTAGACACATTAAAGGCTTTGTTTGGCGCGCCGCCAGTGCCGCAGGTGTCTATCAAGTGACGGGCATCGTTCACTTGCACCTTGCTAGAAAGCTCGCGCATCACTTGCGCTGCTGCTGCTATCTCATTCACCGTTTCACCTTTGACGCGTAAGGCAGACAAAAATCCAGCGATTTGTATCGCCGTAAATTCGCCACGCATGATTTGCTGCATGATTTCCAGCATTTCTGCATGGCTAAAATCGCCATGGTCAATCAGCCGCTGTAGCGCAAGTTTAGGCGTCATGCTCATTAATACGCTTTCAGAAAATTATTCAACAAATCGTGACCATGCTCGGTGAGGATAGATTCTGGATGAAATTGCACGCCCTCTATCGGCAAGGTTTTATGCCGCACACCCATGATTTCTTCGTCGTCCGTCCATGCCGTTACTTCCAAGCAATCTGGCAAACTGGCGCGCTCAATCACCAATGAGTGATAGCGCGTAGCGGTGTAAGGATTAGGCAAATCTTTAAATACACCGACATTTTCATGATGGATGAGTGAAGTTTTGCCATGCATCAATTGTTTAGCATGCACAATCTTGCCGCCAAAGGCCTGGCCTATGCTTTGATGGCCTAAACACACACCCAATAACGGGATTTTGCCCGCAAACTCATGAATCAGCGGCACCGAAATCCCTGCTTCATTCGGCGTACAAGGGCCAGGGGAAATGACAATATGACGCGGCTTTAACTTCGCCACCGTCGCCAAATCAATCTCATCATTGCGATACACCTGTACGTCTTGGCCGAGCTCGCCAAAATACTGCACCAAGTTATAAGTAAAGGAGTCGTAATTATCAATCATCAGTAACATTATGCTGCTCCTTTGGGGTCAGTTTCTTGGCGTTTGCTATCTAGCCCCGCCTGTACCATTTGTGCGGCGCGCACCACTGCTTTGGCTTTATTTTGCGTTTCTTCCCATTCCGATTGCGGCACAGAATCTGCCACAATACCCGCACCCGCTTGCACATACAGCACGTCGTCTTTAATCACAGCGGTGCGGATGGCAATCGCCACATCCATATCGCCATTAAACCCTAAGTAACCGACCGCACCTGCGTAAATGCCACGTTTAGTGGGTTCTAGCTCGTCAATAATTTCCATGGCACGCACTTTTGGCGCGCCAGACACAGTGCCTGCCGGAAACGTTGCTTTGAGTACATCAATCGCGTCCAAGTCCGGTTTAAGTTTGCCTTCTACATTGCTGACAATATGCATGACGTGCGAATAACGTTCTATCATCATATTGTCGGTGACTTTCACCGTGCCAATTTGTGCCACACGGCCAACATCATTACGGCCTAAATCCATCAACTGCACATGCTCGGCACGCTCTTTGGGGTCGGCCAACAATTCGGTCGCCAGCGCAATATCAGCTTCGCGCGTTTTGCCGCGTGGCCGCGTGCCAGCAATCGGCCTAGATGTGACCGTACCATGTTCTAAACGCACCAAAATTTCTGGTGAGGCACCCACTACATGGTGATCACCCATATCGTAATAAAACATATACGGCGATGGATTTAAGCTACGCAAAGCGCGATACAGCGACAATGGCGGCGCAGCAAACGGTTGTGACATGCGCTGGCTAAGCACCACTTGCATAATGTCACCTTCTAAAATATAAGCTTGCGCTTTTTTAACCGCCGCCTTGAAATTGTCTTCACCAAATTCAGAGGTTGCTTCGGTAGTTGGCATAGGCAGCGATTCTGGAATCGCCACCGTTTTGCGTAGCCTCTGCACCAATTGCTGAATACGCGCTAAAGCTTGCTGATAAGCGTTGCTTTGCGCTGGATCGGCATAAACAATAAAGTACAGCTTGCCACTGAGGTTATCCACCACCGCGATTTCTTCCGACACCATCAACAGTACATCAGGCACACCCAGCACGTCTGGCTTGTTAGTATTGGCTAGGCGCTTTTCTATATAACGGATGGTTTCATAACCAAAATAACCCGCCAAACCGCCCGTAAAGCGCGGCAGACCTTCGTACGGCGGCGTGCTAAAACGTGCTTGGTAGGCTTTGACAAAATCCAGCGGATTAATGTCGTCGTGCGTTTCAATGGACACGTCATTATGCAGCACTTGCAGTTGTGTGCCGCGCGCTACAATGCGTGTTTTAGCAGGTAAACCGATGATGGAGTAACGGCCAAAGCGCTCACCACCTTGTACGCTTTCTAATAAATAAGAAAAAGGTTGATTAGCGAGCTTAAGGTATAACGAGAGCGGGGTGTCTAAATCGGCAAAGGTTTCTAGCACCAGTGGAATACGGTTATAGCCTTGCTCCACTAGCGCGTCAAATTCGGTTTGGGTAATGGTGGTCAACATGATGCTAACTTTCTACAATAATTTTCATTTCGCGGGGTCACCGCATATTTAGAATGCGTCTTAATTGAATGCGCTAAGCCTTAGCTTCGCCAATAAAGACGCCAACTGAGAAAATGATTGTGTGGCTGCATCATAGTATTAAGCTTTAAAAAATCATGTTCGTTTAAGTGCGCATGTTTAAGTACGTTGGTGGTGCGCACTCTGTTAAAAATTATATTAGTAACGCGGGCAATTCAGTTAAATCACGTATCATCGCATCTACCTGTGTTTCATCTATGGCCTGACCTTGGTTATAGCCATAAGGCACGGTGACAATAAAACAGCCAGCCGCCTGCGCCGCTGCAATATCGGTGGCGGAATCGCCAATCAACATCGCTTCTGCTTCTAACACATCAAATTCTGCACAAATGTGATGCAATTGTATAGGGTCTGGCTTCTTTTTTGCCAAGGTATCGCCAGACACCACCATCTCAAAATACTGCGCTAGACCACTTTGTTGCAACAACGGCACGGTAAACATTTCCGGCTTATTGGTGACGCATGCCAGCTTAAAATTACGTGCACTCAACGCCGTCAAGCCTTCTTGCACGCCATCAAACGGCAGGCTGTCCATCACATTATCGGCATAATGCTTAAAAAATAAGGGTTGCGATTGTGCTAACAAGTCTGCATCTGGGGCTGCATTGAGCGCACCCGCTAAACAGCGCTGAATGAGCACTTGCGCACCTTCTCCGATATAACTTTTAATCTGCGCATACGGCAAGCTTGGTAAATCTAAGGCTTTAAGCGTTTGATTCACCGCATAGGCAATTTCTGGCGCAGTATTGACCAAGGTGCCGTCCAAATCAAACATCAGCGCGCTGACTTTAAATTGCGACATTGCCAAAAGCCTTGGTCACACGCAGACTACCTAACACGCAACAGCGAACTATACCGTTGCCAATGAGGCGCGTATTTGACCCACCACCGTATTGTAACGGTTAGGGTCGTTGTCATTGGGCGAACCAAAAATCGCGCTACCGGCGACAAAAGTATCGGCACCGGCACGCGCAATATCAGCAATATTGGCTGCATTGACGCCACCATCGACTTCTAACCAAATTTGACGACCCGTTTTTTCGTAGTAAGCATCAATACGCGCACGTGCTTGTTTTAATTTGTTGAGTGTTTCTGGAATGAATTTTTGACCACCAAAACCCGGGTTCACAGACATCAGTAAAATCATGTCCACTTTATCCATGACGTAATCTAAGTAATGCAACGGTGTGGCTGGGTTAAACACTAAGCCAGATTTACAGCCTTGGTCGCGCACTAAGGCTAGGCTACGGTCAATGTGGTCAGACGCTTCTGGGTGAAACGTAATGATATTGGCACCGGCTTTAGCAAAGTCAGGAATAATGCGGTCCACTGGTTTTACCATTAAATGCACGTCAATTAAGGCACCCACTTCTTGCGAAACGCCACGAATTGCATCACACACCAAAGGGCCAATGGTTAAGTTGGGAACGTAGTGGTTGTCCATGACGTCGAAATGCACGATGTCGGTACCAGATTTAATAACGTCCTCAATCTCTTGACCCAATTTGGCAAAGTTTGCAGAAAGGATACTCGGGGCGATTCTAAAAGTTTTGTCCATGCTCATTTTTCCGTCATCTAAAGTTAGGCTAAACCGTTATTTTAACGCTATTTCTTGCTTAAGATAAGCCGATACTTCAAAATTACATATGCAAAATTTCCCAACCCCACAATTAGTTGTCCAATTAGCCATGTTTTTACATCTTGTTAATACGTTTACTGTAGTTTTTGTAGGCGTAAAATAGCACCATGCAGCTGTATACCATAGGGGTGAATCACACCACCGCGCCCATCGCCATCCGCGAAAATGTCGCCTTTAATGGCGAAACCTTGCGCCACGCTTTAAGTGATTTAACCGCGCAAAACGCGGCGGAAGCCGCGATTTTATCGACCTGCAACCGCACCGAGATTTACGTGCAGTCAGAAAGCCCGCAACCAGTGATTGATTGGCTGGCCAATTATCACAAACTCACGTTAGATAACATTCAACCTTACACTTATACCTTTTCCAATCAAGAAGCCGTCAAACATGCGTTCCGCGTCGCCTCTGGGCTAGACAGTATGGTGTTGGGCGAACCGCAAATTTTGGGTCAATTTAAGCAATCGGTCAAAATCGCGCAAGAAGCCGGTACCTTAGGTACCTTGCTGCACAAGTTATTTCAGCGCACGTTTGAAGTGGCGAAAGAAGTACGCACCAATACCGACATTGGTGGCAGCTCTATTTCTATGGCCGCTGCCTCAGTCAAATTAGCACAACGCATATTTGGTGATATTCGCCAACAAAAAGTGTTGTTTATAGGCGCGGGCGAAATGATAGAACTATGTGCCGACCATTTTGCCGCGCAAAAACCGCACTCCATGACGGTGGCCAACCGCACCTTAGAGCGCGGCAACCAACTCGCCGAAAAAATCAATGGTCATGCCATTTTGCTGAATGATTTACCTGAGCGGTTTGCCGAGTTTGATATTGTCATTACCAGCACCGCCAGCCAACTGCCGATTGTAGGCCTTGGCATGGTGGAGCGTGCCATTAAAACACGCCGTCACCGCCCCATTTTCATGGTGGATTTAGCCGTACCACGCGATGTAG
>DASWSZ010000099.1:0-11298 GCA_036402395.1 Methylophilus sp. | reverse complement strand
CAGGATATCTTTGACTACATTGAGTTGTTCTACAACTCAAAACGACGTCACAATTCCAATCACTTGTTATCTCCGATAGACTACGAAAATCAATTCACAAAAACGACTGATACGTGTCTACAAAATTAGTGGCGATTCACTTTGGATAATTCCAACTGTCGACTTTGGGCCGTTTTTTCAATATTAATCGTCCGCTTTTATGCAGCCAGAAAGCAGCCTGTGTAAACTGGAGCTAGCGGCCCAAAGCGGCCTTTCGACCTCCATCATAATCACCAAAATTGTCTCGTTAATTTGCTTTGCGGTTGCATTTCTTAGTTGAGGCACTACCTACGATTCTTCAGTAGGCAAGAAAGTGTCTACTAAAGATTGGTCGATTCAAGGCTAAAGCCCACACTACAATCATGAGTAGCCCAAAGTTAGAGTTTACAACAGGGTCGGCATCGTTAATGACGACATTGCTGAATGCCTGTGAAAAAACAAGAACACCACCTACATTCATTATCGCTGTCGCGATAAGTCTATTCTTTAACATCATTCTATTCATGCTTTTCTTCCGATGTTACGCAATGCATAACATTTGAAGTAAGGAGCGCTATTAGGCGTCCCGCTTGAATGATGGGTTATGGGCTTACAAAAACGATAATACCCCACCCATCCCTCCCCCCGCGAGGATGGCGCTTATTAACATATCTATTAAAACAACGACTGGAAATAACCAAAGTCAGAGAGGTGTGGCTGATTTTATTTGATTATAGACTTAAGCCAACACATTAAAATTAAAGGCTTTGAGTTCTATAATTCAATTAATTGCATAAATTTGGTTATTACAATCAAAATATTATTTATTAAAATTATGTACGTTAACTAACATAGGCATCTATTCAACCATATAATGTTATTTAAGTAAGCTCTTGGATATTAGACTTAAAAAATTTATATTTTTAACAATCTATACAGTAAATACCTTAGGTATTCGCTCCTTGCGTCGCTAACCTCATTACGATTACACATAATCACTGTTGAAATAATTAGCTATTTTTATACATACTTCATGAGTATTGTGTATCACATGCTCTCAAACATAATGGTCGTTATCTAAAAGGACATGGTTGATGTTAAAAAAATACGTAAAAATAATTTGAAGAGAACGATTAACCGCATCGAACATGGATAAATTATGGTTAAAATTAATGTCATCAGATAGGTTTGGCCTTTTTATTTGGGGCATGATGACAGTCATGCTGTTTTTGTTGTCTTCCATTTCCACTTCTCATGAAGCACAAACCATTATCTCCACTGTTTTAATAACCGCCTTAATCCTTCTTTACCGCATTTCTAAAACTTATATCCACAAATCTGGCCGTCATCTTATTCGCATGGCCATTATTGTGATCTCGACCTTTCTTACCTTTAGATACATTAACTGGCGCGCTACAGAATCTTTACCCATGCAGTTTGGGCTGGTGTCTATGGTGTGTGGTTTGCTGCTGTTTTTAGCGGAATCGTATGGCCTAATTAACTCACTCATGGGCTTTTTTATTAACGCCCATCCTTATCACCGCCAGCCCATTCCGCTGCCTAAGGATGATAGTTTGCTGCCGCATGTGGATATTTATATCCCCACTTATAACGAAGATGCCAGCATTACGCGGCCCACCGTCATTGCGGCCACGCAAATCCATTATCCCAGAGAGAAATTGCATGTGTATATTTTGGATGATGGCGGGACTACGCAAAAGCTGAATGACCCTGACCCCATTAAAGCGCAGGCGGCGGCGGTGCGGTCAGCAGAATTAAAGGCCTTGGCCGCGCGTTATGGGGCTGGCTATATTACACGTGAAAAAAATCAAAGTGCAAAGGCGGGCAATATTAACAATGCACTGCAACATACCAGTGGTGATTTATTACTCATTTTAGATTGTGACCACATTCCCACTGAAGACTTTTTGCAAAATACCGTAGGCTTGTTTTTGGCCGACCCGCAATTGTTTGTGGTGCAAACGCCGCACAACTTTGTCAGCCCAGATCCATTAGAAAAAAATCTGGATACCTATACCAGTTCACCCGCAGAAAATGAGTTGTTTTATGATGTGATGCAACCAGGCTTGGACACTTGGGGCACTTCTTTTTTCTGCGGCTCTGCAGCTGTACTCAGGCGTTCAGTCATCAACCAATTAGGCGGTGTGGCAGGTTCTACTATTACCGAAGATGCAGAAACCACTTTAGATGCGCTGAGTTTGGGCTATTCTACAGCCTATTTAAACAAGCCTATGGTGTCAGGCTTGCAGCCAGAAACCTATTCCGGCTTTGTCATTCAGCGCGTGCGTTGGGCACAAGGCATGCTCCAGATTTTTATCCTAAAAAACCCTTGGAGGCAGCCTAAACTGAATATATTTCAACGTTTGTTGTATACCAACTTTGCTTTTTATTGGGGCTTTGCCAGCGCCCGCATGGTGATGCTCGTAGCGCCACCGGTGTTTTTAATTTTTTCGATTAACTTGTGTGATGCCTCAGCGCAAGACTTAGTTAGTTACGCCGCGCCCTCGTTAATCGCTTCGCTAATTACCACACAATATTTTTATGGCCGCGTGCGCTGGCCGTTTATGTCACAGTTATACGAAGTCATCCAATCCATTTATGTGACGGTTGGCTTAATCCAAGTGGCACGTAATCCACGCTCACCGGCTTTTAAAGTGACACCTAAAGGCGAAGTGTTAAGCAAAAAGTTTATTTCTAGCTTGACCATGCCTTTTTACTTTTTTTTGGTATTTAATCTCATGGGCTTAATTTGGGGGGTGCACCGTTACACCACGCAAACTAGCGGGCAAGGTGTATTAGCGTTTGTGATGTTTTGGGCGGTATTGGATTTAGCCTTACTGCTCAGCGCCTTAGGCGTCATGCTAGAAAAAAAACAGTTACGCCAAGAGCCACGCGTGCCTCACCAAGAACCCGTCAGCCTAGTGCGCAATAATGCTGAAACATTGACCGGCATGAGTATCAATGCTTCCACCACCGGGGCCAGAATCACTGTCCCATTTGATACAGTGCGCAGTGGCCAGTTGGCGAAAGGGGAAGTCGTGACTGTACATTTTCATGACAGCCTAGCCGTATTAAATGCGCAAGTCATCGTTCACCGTCGGGCGACCGGCCAGCAATTGGAGTTGGGCTTGCTATATCAATTAAGCACGGTTAATGAAGAGCGTAATGCTATTAGGGTGGCGTTTGGCAGTAGCCAGCAAATCAGCATCAATAATCAAGTGCGCCATCAAGGACGCTCAATTATCACAGGCTTTCTCAACATTATTCGTTATGCTGTAAGGTATGGTTCTGAGCATTTAAGGTTTTTACTCAAGACGTTTACTACGAATTTAATCATCTTCATCCGTCAACAAAAGGGGCGCTAATGGCAGACTATCGCTACAATCTTTTCCACATTATTTTGCAAGCTGTTGCCAAGCCGCTCATACTGGTGCTGTGCTTAAGCACGCTGGCTTATGCCAAACAGCCGCCAGTGCAAATAGCCGCTGAAAGTACTGAGCGGCCACTTGAGATGGCGCTGACCGAACATCGTGTTAGTACTGAAGCCAGTGTTCACTACCCTGACGACTTAAATATCAGTTTTGCTAGACTATTAGGTAAAGAAAAACCCATGATCCTTAAAGGCATAGATGCCAATATGGATGTGGACTTACCCTTGCCTGGGCTGTGGCAAGCAGATGATGTAGTACTAACACTCAGTGGAGTAAGCTCTGAAGCCTTAAACAATAGCTCGCAATTGATTATTTCAGTTAACGACCACATTGTTGGTCAAAAAGAATTAGGTGAGGGTCAACAAAACTTCAGCCATCAAGTTGCAATACCACCACAGTTCTTAAAAGATGGCTTTAATAAGGTGCGCATTCGTGCAATTCAACATTACACCGACATTTGCGAGGTGCCATTATCGCCACAATTATGGACACAAATTGACTTGTCAGAATCTAAATTTGTTATTCGCCCGCGCCCGCGTAGCCCTTCTGCTAGCCTAAACCTATTACCCAAATTATTTGATAGTGCGACTTGGCAAGAAGTGCCTACTGTACCGGTATTTGTGTCCAAACCATCTAGCCTTCAACATGTCAGCGCGCTCAGTTATGTAGCACAAGGCGTGGGGCAACGTTATAGCTTTGTGCCTACCCGCATGCTTAAGTTGGATGCGCCTAATTCTTTACAAGCACTGTCGGCGGCCATGCCCGCGCACAGTCGCGCCGCAGTGATGTTAGCAACCTTTGATGAGATTAAACCGCTACTCCAAACTGTTGATTTTCCTACCAATCAAGGCCCAATTATTGCGATCAAATCGCTGCCTAATCATCACGCACGCTATATTGTATTTTTATTAGGTAAAGATGCAGCAGAAGTCAAACGAGCCGCTGCAGCATTTGCGATTACTGGGGTTCCTTGGCCGGACAATACTTGGACGGCGATTAATAAGATAGAGATTCCTGCCCAAGAAAATTTAGAAAAGCGCTTTTCACTACCCACTTCTGGCACAGGCGCTTTTCCGTTACGCGCATTGGGTTATAAAAATCAAACTGTGACCGGTATCGATGCCGAAAGTATTAAATTTAAATTATGGAATAATACTTGGCAAGGTCGTGTTCAAGTGCGTATCCATTTATCTTACGCCAGTGGAATGTCTAATCAATCGGCACTCAATGTCATCGCTAACGGCGTCATGCACGGCTCTATTCCGCTTAGCAATCCTAACGGTGGTGTGTATGACAATTATGCGGTGACGCTGCCTGCCGGTGCTTTAAGACCGGGCTGGAACGAAGTTGAATTTCAACCGAGAATGATTCCTGCCAATAACGGCGGCGAGTGCCAGCCATTTTTTGTCGGCAATCTGGCGATGACACTGTATGAAGATTCCACTATCCAAAAATTTGGTGGCGATGAACTGAAAGATGTGGACCTGTCTACGATTTCTGGTGCAGGTTATCTGTATACCGAAAAATCTCTAGGCAAAGGTATCGTATTTCACTTAGCCTCAGCTGATAACGACACGCTGTCTGCTGGTATGACACTTGTGGGTAAACTAAGCCAGATTTACAACCGACCGCTACTCAATTCAAGTTTTGAAGTGTCTACACAAGTCACTGACGCAGGAGAATTTCATTATTGGGTGGGCGCTTTTAATCACCTACCCGCAGACTTACAAGACAAACTCAGCGTTGCCATTCCAAGATCACTCAGCATATCGGTGCCGCTAATACAGTCAGCGACTGTGCAAGTGCATGAAGGCACGGCTTGGTTTGTTAATATTTTAGAAGCGCTAAATATACGATCCTCCCCGCCACAGAAATTCACGGAAGTGAACATGGAAATTTCTGGCGAATTTGGCAACAATAGCTTTGCTCTATCCAGTAGAAACGATGACGACGAACCCAACATTATTTTCACCGCGTCAGACCAAACATCGTTGAGAACGGGCATAGATACCTTGATTGATTATGGACAGTGGTCACAATTGCGCGGTTTGTTTTCGTTTTGGAAACCTAATAGCAAAGAGATTTTTGCCATCTCCAGCGACAACGCGCCGTTTTCAGCCTATGGTTTACGCGGTGGCTTAGGGCTCTGGGTATCGCAATTCCCATGGACTTCGCTATTCATTTTATTAGGCTTTATCGCACTGTTAGTGCTGGCCACGCGGCATGTAATGAAACGTTATAAACGTCGTCATCAACAAGAAGAACACTAGGAGCAAGTATGAAGGCTATTCAATTAATTCAGCGCAGTGCATTGATACTCACACTGTTGTCTATGCCCATGTTTGTGCAGGCAGACGAGGGTGTTCAAGCAGAGAAAGTGGCCGCGCGGACACTTATCATCGGCGGCACGCAGCAATCTAATCAGAGTAACTATACTTATCTTGGTGCGATACGCCCGATATGGGGAGGTGAGTTAGGTCAAGGGTGGTTTCAAAGCTTGATTGCCAGTTGGCTGGCTTACCAATATGAGGTGACGTTCAATAATCAGCCCGACACTCTCAAAGCCAAAGCACCCGGCATTGATGCTGGATTGGGATACGCTTGGACTGGGCATGATTACACACTTAATCTTTCTGTGGCGGCCGGTTATCGGCATTACAATTTAAGCCCAAATGTGCCTGGCGAAAAACCAGAGGGCAGCGTTTTTAACTTGACGCCGCAAATACAAGCGGGCTATCAATTGACCAAACTGATTGATATTGCACTGTTGTCTAACTACAGCTTTGGCCAACAATCCAATTTTAACCGTGTGCGTTTGGGCGCTAAATATATCGACAATTGGCACCTCGGGTTGGAAGCGATGTATCAAGAAGGTCGTAATTACAGAATTCAACAGCATGGGCTATTTGCTACGCACTACTTCAACAATGGCGTAAGCTTAGAACTCAGTGGAGGGCAACTTAAATCGCAGGATGACAAAACCACAGGCTATTTTGGCGTCGCTTTTTCTAAGCTATTTTAAATACGGCTGTAACCTATTAAGTTTGCGCTATTGAAGCTATGGCGAGTCACACTGGGTCTTCCAACTAGGCATTAAATAGCCATGCGCATTAAATCTAAATTTTTGTGCGTACCAACCTAAGCCAAACAAACCCAACACTTGATCATAGTAATGTTGCTGTTCGCCGAGCAAAACACCGCGGCTTTTACTCAGTATCGTCTTTTGTTGTGCCTTAAGTAATGTATTTTTTTGATGGCTTTGCAAATAAGGCAACAAGGCTGCTGAAAAGCCAGCAGGGCCTAATCCAGTCGCGAGGCCTGTGAGGGTATCAATACTTTCTGGCGGAGAGACATGGCCTTGCGCTAGCCAGTGTAGCATGCCGCTGTACTGTTTAAGTAATAGCTTTTTTAAAGGGTCTTGATCGCTCATCATGCCCATCCATAAATACACACGGATGGCATCATAGCTGCCAACTGTGCCTTTTTCTGCTAAGTAAGTCCAACTGTGTTGTTCATGAAACAATGACCAATCAGGTGCATAGCCACGTTTACTCACAGCCATAAGCATCCGCACCGCATTATTAGTCACATCTCGCCATGGCCCTGATGGGTCTGCCAGCGTAATTCTTTTTAAAATTTGAATAGGATAATAACTGCTATTAAATAACCAGCGTTGGCCGGAAATCGCAAATCCTTGTTGGCCGGGCAAAAGCATTGGCCCTAAATTAGGGACCACCACCACCTCCTTAACCGCAATCAGACGCAGCAATTGCAGCCCCAAGGAGGTATATTGCGGCATCTGCCACAGCCGGCCCGCTTCTAATAAACTATAGGCTAGCCAAAGATCAGCATCTGAGGCGGAGTTTGCCTCTATCACGCCCCAATCTTTGCCTGCAATCTGCCCCCAACGCCAACCTGGCAAATGCTTGGCAAGATCGCCTTGCGCTAAGTGTTGCTGAGTCCAAGTCAATAAGGTCTTAAACATGGCTTGGTCGTTTTCAACTAAGGCAAAAAATAGCGCGTAAGCCTGTCCTTCCGAAGTACTTATGCCAGGGGCAACCTGATAATCAATGACGCGACCATCTTGTTGGATATGTTTATGTTTAAAAGCAAGCCATAGTGGGAGTGGTTTGCAGCTTGGGAAGTGGGAATTGGCTTCAACAACCGTAGAGAATAAGGCGAAGATGCATGTAATTACGCTTACGATAATAGGTTGTATTTGCACTGAATTGTCCATATGGTTTAATTGACCTAATTATTCTGAAAAGTATTTAATCATGCATTAAAAAATTGAATGATTTAATCAAAATTAAATAGTAAGAGTAAATTTTAAAAACCACACCATAAATTTATTCTGAATAACTTTAAATTCATGACTGTCCGCTGTGGGCCGTTTTTTGTCCTTTAACCTTTAAATTAGCTTGCCACAAAGCAGACTTTCAAAGAGAAGAATCAACATTCCTTTACTAATTTAGACTATCGCGCAATGTTTCTTAGATTTACTCTATTCACACAATTTTACGGATAACCTTTATTTATTACTTCACATCTAGCTTGTTAATGGCATTTCCCTGCTCAGGCTCAATAGGGTCAAGTGGCTCTGCTTTTTAGTATCTTCCCACTTCATCACGTAAATGTAGGCTTTTTCGCCATTAAACCCATGTGTAAATCATCTTTATCAACTGAGTCAGATGGCATTTGAAGCGTTACAAGCTGGAACTAGTTGAGTGTCTAGTGAAGCGGGTGATCACCATTTAAACCAATGTAAGGACTGGCAAGATATAAAGGTTTTGCATTTGTTGAAACCGTTAAAAGGGCCTCATCAAAAGGCGACTTATCATTTAATTTCTTATTATTGTGGTAGATAAGTTTCATAAATGTTCTAAATCAACCCCAAGTCGGCACATAGTAACTATCACGCCTAGACGTACCCATAACCTTAAACGCACCAAGCTCTACTAAAGCCTCAATATCTCTCAATGCTGTATCGCTAGAACATTTAGCGAGCGCTGCCCACTTACCAGTTGTCAATTTACCCTCAAAGCCATGCATCAGCATATTCATCATCTGCATTTGACGTGGATTAAGGCTTCCGCCTTTGGCTCGCTGGCTTAATGCGGCAAGATATAACGTACCTTTGATTTCCTCATTCGCAGATAGCACTGCGCGAAGCAAGCAGCCTAAATACCACTCAAGCCATGCCGTAGCATCAAGGTCACTCTTTTGTGCGTGCTCAAGCGCTTCATAGTAGTCGTCACGCTCTTTCATCATTTGAGCTGACAGGCTATAAAAGCGTTGAGACGAGTCATCAGCACGCGATAGCGTTAAATCACACACAGCTCGACCTGTACGACCATTTCCATCCTCGAAAGGGTGTAAGGTCACAAACCATAGATGAGCAAGCCCAGACTTCAAAACTGGATCGCAATCTGGGGCTGAATTAAGCCAAGCTAGGAATTCTGCCATTTGTTCAGCGAGGACTTTAGCTGGAGGTGCTTCGTAATGCACTTTCTCACGTCCTATGCCACCTGATACCACTTGCATTGGGCCATCAACATCGGCACGGTAGGTCGCAACATTGATTTTATGCATCCCACTATAGCCCGTAGGGAATAGGGCAGCGTGCCAACCAAATAACCGAGCTTCAGTCAAAGGTTCTTGATACTTCAAGGTGGCATCAAGCACCATCTCGACTACGCCATCGGTGTTCTTATCGGATTTAACTGGGTTGCTGACACTCACCCCTAAGCGACGTGCGATTGACGACCTCACGGCTTCAGGATTTAGTTTTTCGCCCTCGATCTCGCTCGACTTCACTATCTCACTGGTCAGGACTTTCAAGCTGGCTTGTTCAGACAGCTTAAACCCAAGCGCCTGCATCGAGCCAAGCAAACGCCCGCGCTCAACATTCACTTGAGAAAGTAGAGTTGAAAGCCTAGACAAATCAAATGTCCATTTAGGCCATTCGAGTTGTTGCCAGACGTACTTTTTATAATCACCGCTATTCATGCGGTAATAATTACATACAATCACCGCAAGGTCAATGATTATTACCGCTAATTATGCGGTGATTATTACCGCATACAAAAGTCAGGTTATGGTTTCCTGCTCAACTGTGAACTTGGCTTCTCTAATAGCCTCCACAAGATAGTTCCAGCCTGCTGTCTCAGCAAAATAAACCATTTTGTTCACGGTGCTATCACTCGCAGGCTTTCGATGCTCTGCAGAGACATCATCCGGATGCATTTGCCAAGGTTTGAGAGTATGACCAGCCTTACGCGCTTCTTGAGCCAATACAGAGGCAATCCTGAAGCCACCTTCATCCACATCGCCCCAATGGTATAAGGGCACATCTTTAGGCAAGCTATGAAGCAACCTAACGTACATCTCACACCAAGGCGGGTTAGGCATGCCAGCGGTGTATATCAACAAGACATTCTCATCCCAGCGACGACGCGCCTCACTGTGGAATGTCGTCTGGTTTTCTATTGTCATTACAAATCGCGGTTGATCAACAATTTTATGGATCGTTGCAGCTGGAAATCCTGAATAGGGTGCATCTAAAACCCCTGTTACCCTTTGTCGTTCTATGATGACATTACCGGCCATCCTGACAGGGTGCTCTTCTCTGAACAGGCCAATAGCCTCCCAAACTTCAGATACAGGCCTATTTGAACTAACATCACCGGAGAGAAGCACATCAATTGGGCCAACCAATTTTTTAATCCGCTTAGTATCTCTAAATAGCTTGCCGCTTGCTTCATTGATCGGCAAGGAAACTACGCCTTGCGCTTGGTTTAAGCTCGCAAATTCAATTACCTTGATGGCATCTAACCAGTCTTTTACGTCTGCAGCTGTGTAGGTTCTTATTGTCCGGAGCTCTGTCCATAACTTCATTACCTCAATGAGCACTGGGTAGCGCTCAAAGTGCGGTTCAAGGCTTGATTTAGCCTCAGATAAAACATCGACAGCTAAATCCTTCTGCAGAAACTTTGCAAGTAACCGCTTATCTTTCAGCTCGATCCGATTGATAAACCCATCATCTTCAATTCGACTGCCAACAGTGTAGGTGATGGCGCCTTCAGCTCTGCAGGCGTTCATTACCGTCTCAAAAGACTCCTTCGCCTGCAATGATCGGCATACCAGGTAGGGTGAAAGGTTAGATTTGGTAAGGACCGAAGCCTTGCTTCTTCTGCCGGCGTCGTTTTTTTCTGCATCAAAAAGTAACTTTTCAAGCAGTTTGTAAGCGAGCTGTTCCATTAAGCGACGGCCTCAATTCTTTCTTGCCGAATAGAATCAAGCTCGTTTGCCAAAAGCTCATTATTAAATTCAGATAAATCGCTTCTAAACATGTCGCGCACTGTTTCTGAAACATCATGAGGCTGTATCAACATCGTGCTATTTTCAACATCCCGCAAGATATCGTAATAACGATGTAGGAACGCTGTTAGCGTGCCTAGATTGTCACCAGGACTCGCCATGAATAACTGTAGCCCAAGCTGCTCTAAATAACGCATCGTAGCGACGATATTAGCTGTGTCCATCTTATTGAATGCTTCATCGAGCAGAATCAATCGAATGCCATCAGTATTGCCATTATTAAGGCGATAGGCTGACGCTAAAGCTGCTCCTGCAATGACGTATAAGGGTGCTCGATGCTCGCCTCCTGAGCCGGATCCAAGTCGTTTGTGTTGAATTGCATTAATAATTGACCCACCAATTGCATTTAAAATTGACCCACCCTTAGTTGTTAATTTAGCATAAATTTATTGGGTGGGTATCTTGATTTTTCTCTCCTTTTGACTGTGTGCAGTACTGTGTTTATAGC
>DASWSZ010000098.1:0-9335 GCA_036402395.1 Methylophilus sp. | reverse complement strand
ACATCATTCCATTATCTAGGGGTGGCTCAAATGACATCACTAACATTCAGCCATTGTGCTACCAGTGCCAGTTTCGAAAAAATGCTGGTATCTAAGCCATTCACAAGCAGGGCGTCTAACGACGCCCCTTGCTTCAAACCTTAGTGCGCCTTTTTCCCAAACAGCTTTTTACCAAACTCAAACATCGCTACGCAAATCGCACCTACCAATAGGCCGATAATCGCATCCACCAACAGCGGTGAGATAAAGCTAAGTGTGCTGCCCACCATAGGTAATGTTTGTAGTTTAGCGGCGAGTGATTCACTCAAGTGATGTAGCACCGGAATACCGTGGCCGATAATGCTGCCGCCGACCAAGAACATGGCGGCTGTGCCCAATACGGTAAGTAGGCGCATCAGTATGGGCGCAAAAGCTAATAGCAATTGGCCCACTTTACGTTGTAGTTGGCGGAATACACTTTGCCCTTGTTTCAGCATTAAATGCAAGCCTGCGTCATCTAGCTTGACGATACCCGCCACCAAACCATACACGCCTACCGTCATAATCATGGCAATGGCGGACACCACAGCAATTTGTTTAGTGAATGTAGCAGTAGCCACTGTACCCAACGCGATGACAATAATTTCTGCGGATAGAATGAAGTCGGTAGTAATAGCGCCTTTGATTTTATCTTTTTCTAGCGCGACTAAATCGACACTGCTATCAGCCACTGCATGTTGTAACTCTGCGGCATGGGCATCGTCTTCGGCTTTATGGAAAAACTTATGTACAATTTTCTCAAAGCCTTCAAAACATAAAAATGCGCCCCCTATCATGAGTAAGGTGGGGATAATCCAATGGATACCAAACTTGGTCGATAAATAGCTCAGCAACAGCGCAGTAGGCACCAATATCAGTTTATTCACAAACGAGCCTTTGGCCACCGCCCACACGACTGGCAGTTCACGTTCTGCCGCCACGCCAGACACTTGCTGCGCGTTTAGGGCCAAGTCATCGCCCAGCACACCGGCGGTTTTTTTGGCGGCTACTTGGGTCATCACAGAAACGTCATCCAAAATCGTCGCAATATCGTCTAACAGGGCAAGTAAGCTACCAACGGCCATAATATTCCACAGAGTATGATTTAAAAGATTGAATTTTACGCGACTAAGTCTAAAATGCTTGCATGTTGTCGCAAAAATTATTCCGCTGGTTGCATCGCATGGCCTTAATCGCCATGCTGTTTGCGTCATTAGCGCCTAGTGTCTCGCATGCATTGGCGGGGCAGGGCAGTGCTAGCGGCTTTATGCAAGAGATTTGCGGCACCGGTGGTAAAAAGTTGTTTATTCAAGTGGTGACTACGCAAGGCCAGCAACTGCAAGCCGGGCTAGATATTAAACCAGGTAGCCAACCAGCCTCTATCAGCCATCACTTACAACACTGTCCGTTTTGCCATGCCGGTGTGACGGATGTGCTATTGCCCCATGTCAACCTTGCGTTTACCTTATATTTAGAGGCCATTGCCAATGCGCAAGCCTTTGATTATGTTGCGCCTTTTGCTCGCCACACCATTCTCACTGCGCACCATACGCGCGCACCGCCTCAGTACTCATAAAAAACATAGTTGCCCGAGCCTTTCGGGTGCAATTTATTTTTTTGGAGTGACACCATGTTAAATCTCATTAGGTTAAACAAATACTTACTGGCGGCTGTGCTATCTGCATTTCCGATACTGGCCTCTGCCGATCATGACACCATCATTGAGCTGGAAGATATTACGGTGACCGCACCAGCCTTGGATAGCCGCATTACGCGCTACCCGGCCACCGTGGAGACTTATAATAAGCAGCAAATTCAAGAAACGGTGAATGCGACCACCGCTATGCAAACGCTTAAATATTTACCCAGCTTTCAAGTGCGCGAGCGTTATATTGGCGACCGCAATGGCCCGATTGCCACGCGCACCACTGGTACATTATCTAGCGCGCAAACCATGCTGTATGCAGATGGCATTTTGTTGTCCAACTTACTTGGCAACTCATTTAGCTTTCCGCCACGTTGGGGCTTTGTTAGCCCAGAAGAAATTGAAAGCGTGAGCATTTTGTACGGGCCATTTTCTGCCCAATACGCGGGTAATTCATTTGGGGGTGTGGTCAATTTAAATACCCGCATGCCGACCAAGCTGGAAGCGCACGCCAATGTACAGGGGTTTACCCAGAGTTTTGAACTGTACGGTACGGATAAAACGCTTAAAGGCAATCATGAGAGTGCTTCTATAGGCAACAAAGTCAACGACTTAAGTTTTTTATTCACAGTGGATAGGCTAGAAAGCGACAGCCAGCCTATGCAGTTTGCCAATGCAACCACACTAGGTACTGCGGCGGGCAACAGAACAGCCGTGACTGGAGGCTACCGTGACCGCGATCAAACAGGTACCAACCGGGTGATATTTGGTGCGACTGGTTTTGACCAAAGTGAGCAAATCAATGCCAAGGTCAAGCTAACGTATGACATTACCCCTACTGTCAAAGCGAGTTATAGCCTAGGCGTGTGGGATTTAAACAGTCGTACCGACGTGCAAAGCTATATTCAAGATGCGGCCGGTAACGCTATTTATAATGGTCGCGTGACTTTAGATGGGCAAAATTATGATGTGAGTGGCTTTAATAACCCGGCAGAATCAGCAGCCTTGCACGTGATGCAAGCCTTTGATTTAAAATCAAATACTAAAGGTTTTTTCGATTGGCAATTAACGCTTTCGGATTACGATTATCAAAAAGACCAGAATAGCGCATCGAATGTGTCAGCTACTGGCTCTACAGCAGCGGGTAATCCGTACACCAATCGTGTTGGTCGCATCACCGATATGGCGGGCACAGGTTGGAGTGTGCTAGATGCGCGCGCTACTTTGCGGCCGGTGGATGGGCACGGCGATCAGCATGTAATCGATATGGGCTACCATATGGATGCTTATCATCTAGACAGTACCACTTATAACACCGCCGATTGGTCAAGAGGCAGCAAGGGCGGGCTGTTTGGCAGCTCACGCGGCGAAACTAAAACGCAGGCTTTATATGTGCAAGATAAATGGCAGCTCAACCCGGCATGGGCGCTCACATTGGGTGGTCGTACAGAATACTGGCAAGCCAGCGATGGCCGTAATCAAACGGCGGTGAGTGCCGCCCATTATCAAACGCAATCTGAGACTAAGTTTTCACCCAAAATTTCACTCAGCTATGAGCCTGTACCGGCATGGGGCTTTAGGGCGGCGGCAGGGCAGGCGTATCGCTTTCCCACGGTCAGTGAGCTGTATCAACAGTTAAGCCAAGGCAGTACGGTGGTTGAGAACAACCCTAACTTAAAGCCGGAAGAAGTAATTTCGGCTGAGTTGACCGTGGAGCGCAGGTTTGATAACGGCTTAGTGCGTGCCAGCCTGTTTCACGAAAGTAAGTATGATGCGTTGATTAGCCAAACGGTGGGCACAGGCGCGACGATTCCATTTGGTAATGGCACGTGCGGTGTGACCACTTGCGCCTATATTCAAAATATAGACCATGTGCGGACTAACGGCTTGGAACTCTCTACCATCTGGGAAAATGTATGGCTGCACGGGCTGGATATTTTGGCTAACGCGACGTTTACGGATGCAGAGATTTTGCAGAATGGGCTAAACCCTGCCATGCAAGGCAACAAGCCGGTGCGTATTCCTAAGCAGCAATATAAAGTGGTCACCACTTATCATCAAGGCAACAATCTCACCTATACCTTTGCAGCGCGCTATAGCGGCCGACAATACAATACATTGGACAATAGTGACAGCAACCCGGATACCTTTGGCGGTACCAGCAAGTTTTTTATTATTGATGTGAAAGCCAATTACAAGTTTGCCAGTAGGTTGACGGCCAGCGTGGGCGTGGATAACCTCAATAACTACAAGGCTTATGTGTTTCATCCTTACCCGCAACGCACCGGCTATTTACAGCTTAAGTTTGATTATTAAGGCTACTGATTATTCAAGTTGACGCATGACTTAAATTGACTGGGCGAGCTACTATTAGTAAGCCCTGTCAGTGACGACTTAAGTAAAATTGATATTGGACTGCCGCGTGCTACGCACTCGCAGTGACAATGGTAGGGATACCTGAGGTGGCTTTGAAGCTTAAGCCACTTTATTTTCCAGTGTAGAATTTTGTAGCGTCTGCGCTGGCACTAAATCGGGTGCTAAGTAGTAAGTCATTTTTTTGCGTGGTTGCATATATTTCAGTACTTGTGCTGGCAAATGCGACAGTTTAACGCTATTGGTAATGTTGAGATTAGACGTCTCACGCAAATCCAAAATAGTGGATTTGCCGTCGTCTTCTTTGGCTATATGCACTTTAATATAAGGTTTAAGCGGATGATTGGGGTTGACCGAAATCACCGTCGCGTATTCACCGTTAGACAGTTTGACCACACTGCCCGGTGGATAAACGCCAAGTGATTTAATCAGCCGTTTGAGCAAGCAGTCATCAAACTTATTGCGTTGATGCGCAAACATATAGGCTAAGGCTTCATAAGGCGATTTGGCTTCATGCCCGTTGCTGGGATTGCATAGGTTGTCGTAGGTATTGGCCACCAAGATGATTTTGGCAAACGGGTCGATTTGCGCTGCTTTTAACCCCAGCGGATAACCAGAGCCGTCTTCATGTTCATGATGCTGCATCAACACATGGGCAAAGCGTGGCGGCAGACCAATCTGTTTGGCCATACGCGCCCCTAATTCGGTGTGTTGCTTGTAATGCGATAGCTCGGAATGCGTCAGCGGGTCTTTTTTCATCAGCACTTTATCGCTAATTTCTGCTTTGCCTATGTCATGCAACATGGCGGATAGCCCCAGTATACGCGCGTCTTCTTTGCTCATTTCTATGGTTTTAGCCAGCATCAGCGAAAGCACAGTGACATTAAGCGGATGCTGGTAATGTACATCGCTGGAATGATGGCTATTCAGCATATGAATGGCCACATCGCTTTCCATCAACGCCGTGTTCACCATGTCATCCACCACCGCATGCGCTTGTTCTAAGCACACTTTAGGCGTGGTAAGAATGTTGCGGTTGATCTGCTTGACCGTTTCGCAGGCTTTGACAAAATGCTTTTCACTTTCATCAATGGCGCGATGTAACTGCTGCAGGCGCAATTGCTTAGGGTCAACTGCAGGTGGCGGCTCTGCTAGTTTGGCTGCGGCTATCTCGCTACTCGTAAGTTCGCTACTTGCAGCCTCGCTATCAGCAACCTCACTGTCAGGTTTAGTCTGCGTTGCCGATTGCTTGCCAGGTGTGGCTGGAGGCAACGGTTTGCAATCGCTACGCTGTGGGTCGTAACGCAGTTTGGTTAAGCCTATCTGTTTGATTTGCTCAATCTGCTCATCATTGTTTAACTTAAAGTTACTGATGGTAAAAGGATGGTCCATCCAGCCTACATCCAGATGCACATATAAACCAACACGTAGTTGATTGACGTGAATGATATGCGCGCTATTGTGCATGGCGTGCTCCCTTCTTATGAGATGCTTTGGGTGAAGCTGCTTTAGCTTGCTTAAGCAGTTGCGTAAATTCGTCTGCTGTGACTGGCTGACTGTACAGATAGCCTTGCGCTTCGGTACATCCCATCTCGATTAAAAAGGCTTCCTGCTCTTTGGTTTCCACGCCTTCAGCAATCACTGAAAAGCCTAGGCTGGAAGCCATGGCGTAGATGGCGTGGGCAATGGCCGCGTCATCCAAATCCGCAGGTAAATCTCGCACAAAAGAACGATCAATTTTAAGTTTGTCTAGTGGCAAACGTTTTAAGTTGGACAAAGAAGAATAGCCAATGCCAAAATCATCAATGGCCAAACTCACGCCCAGATTTTTGATGTGATTAAAGGTATTAATCACATGCTCGGTGTTTTGCATCACCGTACTTTCAGTAATTTCTAGCTCTAACATGGCCGGTACGCAATCGGTTTGTACCAATACCCCATACACGGTATCGGCAAAGTTGCTTTGTAAAATTTGCTTGCCGGATACATTCACTGCAATGCGCTTGAGGCTGCTGCTGCAGTCCATCCACTCTTTGGCTTTGAGCGCGGCTTGTGTCAGCACCCACTCGCCAATTTGTAAAATGAGCCCAGTTTCTTCCGCCAGCGGCACAAATTTTTCTGGTGAGACAATCCCTAGTTGCGGGTGATTCCATCTTACCAAGGCTTCTGCCCCGATGATGTCGCCTGACGGCAATGACACTTGCGGCTGGTAATACACTTCAAACTGCTGACGTTCTAGTGCACGCCGTAATTGGTTCTCAAGGTTAAAGCGTTCTACTACATCGGCACTGTGTTGGTCATTATAAAAACAGTAGCTATTTTTACCGCGGTTTTTCACCTGGTACATGGCAATGTCAGAGGCTTTGATGACGCTGTCTACATCGCCGCCATCGTTGGGGAACATGGCAATGCCGACACTGGCGGTAATAAATAGCTCTTTATCGTCAATTAAAAATTCCGATTGCAGCGCTTGCAGAATCTGCTCGGCTTTTCTGGCGGCATGCTCACGGTCATGAATCGCGTCCATCATCACCAAAAATTCATCGCCGCCCAAGCGCGCCACCACATCTTGCTCACGGATGGCTTGTTTGATGCGGCGTGACACTTCATATAATAGTTTGTCGCCTATCAAATGACCAAGGCTATCGTTAATGGCTTTAAAGCGGTCTAGGTCAATAAACAGCACAGCGATTTGGTGTTTTTCGCGCACGGCACGTTTGCTGGCGTGTACAAATAATTCGTTAAACAAACGGCGATTCGGTAAGCCTGTCAGTGGGTCATGGTTGACCAACTCATACAGTTTGTTTTGCGATTGCTTCATCTCGGTGATGTCGTCAAATACGCCGACATAATTGGTGATTTCATTGTGCTGATTTTTCACCACGGTAATGGTAATCATCTCGTAGTACTGGTCACCATTTTTGCGGTAGTTGACATGTTCGCCACGCCATTTGCCTTCGGTCGATAAGCTATCCCATAACTCATGCTTGCCCACTTTAAAGATGACTGGTGTGGTGCCGAGTATTTCTTCCTCGCTGTAGCCAGTAATGTCGGTAAAGCTGCGGTTAACGCCAATAATCAAGCCATTGGTGTCAATAATCATAATGCCTTCAGTGGAGCTGTCGAAGGCAATTTTGGATAAATTCAGATTTTTACCCGCACGTTCACGTTGAATCGCAATGCTGAGCGAGCGCCCAATGGCCATCAGTGAGCCCAGTTCCTGCGTATTGGTGCTGTCGGTATCGTAGCAGCGCTCAATGACGATATTGCCCCACCATACTTTCTCTACAAACAGGGGTACTATGGCAATACAGGTAGTGTCTGGATGTTTGAGCAGTTGGCGCTCGTCACTGGTCAACTCTTTGACCTCACTCAGAATAGGGTTGCCTGCTTGTAGCGTTTCTTTCCAGCGAATCAAGCGCTCATCGTTAAAGTTAAGCGCTTCCAAGCTATTATTAGGCACTACAAAACCGGGAATGGCCCATTGATAGCACACTTTGGTGGTGGTGCTTTTGTCTTCAGTGTTGTGCACATGTTTTAAAATAGCTGCCCGCGTAAAACGTAGCGCTAAACAGGATTGCTGCAACACTGATTTAGCCACGTTATGCCAAGAATCGGCCGAGTGCAGCAGCCAATCGCAAGAAATTAGTGCATCTAACACCGTGCTGCGATTTTGCAGTTGCGTTTCGACAAATTTGCGCTCACTGACATCTTGCGCGTAAGTCACTAAATGTTGGCGATTGGCGTGTTCATCAAATACCGCAATTTTATCGACCTCTAAGGTTTTTTCTTTGCCTTGGGGTTGATACACCACTTCTTGGTGATGATGCGGCTTACGCGCTTGCCAAGCATCTTCGTCGGTCTTTTCAGAATATTGTAATGCCGCCCTGAACACAGGATGCACACTGGCGGCAATGTCTAAATTAGAATAACGCTCGTAATGGTCGGCATCAATTTGAAACAGATTTAAAAACTTTTGATTGGCTTTTAGCCAGCGATTATTGCTGTCTTTGATACAAATATAATCTGGGCTGGTGTCCAGCAGCGTTTGTAATAACTGCTCGGTTTGGCGCAATTTGGATTCAGTAATGACTTGGTGGGTGGTGTCATACATGTATAGCAATTGCTGTCCGTCATGTCCAGCGCCGCCATGCACCGCTTGCGTTAGCGGTTTAACAAATACGCGCAGCGTACGTAATTGGTTCTCTATGGCGTATTGCAGGGTAAATTCAGTGTGTTGCCGGTTTAACGAGTCATTAATATGGTCTTTAAATAATGGTGGCAGGCTGCCATAGTCATGGCTAAGGGCGCTGTAGCTGAGGTTGAATATCTTGCATGCAAATGGATTGGCGTAGGCGACGGTGGCTGTGTGCGTCAACGTAATCAGAGCCACCTCGTTAAGTGAACTGAGTAGTTGCCAAGCCAAACCCTCATCATTGGCAACCTGTGACGATTTAAGCACATCATATTTGAGCTTGTGCGCACTTAACTTATTCACTTTTTTGGAAGGATGCATAGGTTCAATCACCTAATTTAAATCGCTCATTCGCCCACACACTGATACAGCGGCACGTTAGCGCACATGTTTATTTGCAATTAGTTCTGGTATCGGCGTATCGTTGAATAACTTTAGGAATTTTTACAACTATTTTTCGCGCCATCGGCAGCGTTTATCTGCCACACAGTGATTTAATTTAGCGTAGTATAGCGGCCATGAAAAATCACCTACTTGCCTGTTGTCTCATCTTGAGTTTAGCCCTTGCAGGGCTTGCCTTGGCGCATGAAGCGCATACTGATTACGCCCCTAGTCAGTTAGCCATCAGTGTGGCGTTTGATGACGCTGGCACCTTGTGGCGCGCCAGTGTCAAAGAGGGGCATGTGTGGGTGGACAGCAGCACGGATTTAGGCAAACATTTTAGTCCCGGCGTTAAAGTCAATGCGCAGCCGTTAAAAATTGCCGCTGATGCCGAAGCCAGACCCAAAATTGCGCTGGCCGCCAATGGCCATATTTACTTAACCTGGACCGAATCACTGAAAACGCCGTATGCCGGGTATATCTGGTTTGCGCGCTCGGTCAATGGCGGCAAAAGTTTTGCCACACCTTATATTGTGCATCAAGACCGCGCCGAAATTACCCATCGATTTGACGCACTGCATGTGGCGCCGAATGGCAACATCACGGTGACTTGGGTGGATAAGCGCGATTTAATTGCGGCCAAAGCAGCCGGTAAACCGTACGATGGCGCCGCCATTTATTACGCTGAATCTACCGACCAAGGCACCAGTTTTCTGCCCGAAC
>DASWSZ010000097.1:0-12544 GCA_036402395.1 Methylophilus sp. | reverse complement strand
TGGTCTAAAGGCCAAAAAGATGCCGTGTTTTATCTCAACCAATATGCGAAAAGTCAATCAGCGTTAGACTTTGAACGTTATTTAACAGCGATTGCGATTCCTTTAGGTGACCATCAAGCCAGATTAGCGCTAGATCAAACGCCGCCCGATATTGCTCGCGCCCGAGCTGGCTTTTTACAAGGCAACAATCATCCGGCTGATGTAGACGGCATGATGATGTTATATATGTATTTTAATCAAACGCCTTTAATGCAAAAGCCCATTGCTTTATGGGCGCAAGGCGATGCGATGGTGACGCAGATCAATGCATTGGCGCAATTGCTGAATCAGCATGTGAGCCACGGCGCACCAGCGGCCGAAATCAACGCAGTATTAACCACTATCAATGCACTCAATATCAAAGTCACACCGATAGAGCAAGCATTCTCCATGGCTTTGGGTGAAACCTCGCGGCTGATTAATACCGGCATTTATATCGTAGCAACTGCATTAACTTTGATTTTGGTCGGCATAGGTATTTTCTTATCACGCCGCATGGTCAAATTTAATCTGCTAGCGATTCATGAAATTAAGAACAGTGAGCAGCGCTTTAAAACCTTGCTGGGTGCCTCTATGGACGCAGTGATTGAAATTGACAACGATGGCATCGTCACCTACTGGAATCGTCATGCTGAGTTAGTATTTGGCTATAGCGCGCATCAAGCATTAGGCGAATCGCTGCATGTGCTGATTATTCCATCGACCTATGACCAGGCGCGTTTGACGGGCATGCAAAGTTTTTTTAATACAGGCGACGATGCTGCGCTGAACAAGCGTTTAGAGGTGCGCGTGCAACGCCACAACAAAGAACAGTTTCCGGCCGAATTAGTGGTATCTGCCTATACCTTTAATCAACAGAATATGTTTTGCGCCTATATCCGCGACATTACCGAGCAAAAGAATCACGCCGCCATGCTGAGTGAAATAGCACACTACGATGCCATTACCAATCTACCTAATCGGCTGTTGTTTCAAGAGCATTTAGCCAAAGTGATTGCCCATGCGGAGCGCACCGATTTACCGTTGTCTTTAATGTTTGTCGATATTGATCACTTTAAAGACATTAATGATACTTATGGCCACCAAATAGGCGATGTGTTATTGCGCGATGTGGCGCGACGCATGTTGAAATGCTTACGGCAATCCGACTTTTTGGCGCGTTTTGGTGGCGATGAATTTGTGTTGGTGGTGCATCATGTAGAGGCCAATGACCAGATTGATGAGGTGGCCACACGCCTGATCGAGGTGATGAAGCCGCCATTTTTGGCACAAAACGAAACGCTGTACGTGACCCTGAGCATAGGGATTGCATCTTATCCACGCTACTCTAGTAGCTATCAAGCCTTAGTGCAAAATGCAGATCAAGCCATGTATGTAGTCAAGAAAAGAGGCCGTAACGGCTTTGCCCATTACGATGCCAGCATGGAAGAACAAGTGTTACTCAAACGTCAACTGGCCCATGAGATGCGGGTGGCGCTAAAGGAGGAACAGTTTGAAGTGTATTATCAGCCGATTGTGAATCTACATAATGGCGAGGTTGCCAAATGTGAAGCGCTGCTGCGCTGGCATCATCCCACCAAAGGCTTGCTGGCACCTTCATTGTTTATTGCCATGGCCGAAGAAAGTGGCTTAATCGGTGAAATTGGCCAAATGGTGTTTTATCAAGCCCTTAATGCGGTAGTGCGTTGGCGCGAAATAGTTAACCCGCATTTTCAAGTCAGTATCAACGTGTCGCCGGTACAGTTGCATCAAGGCACTGGCCATCAATGGGGCAAGCAACTCAAAATGTCACCTTTATTCAATGGCGCGATTATCGTAGAAATTACCGAGGGTGTGCTGGTCAATACTAGTGAAACGGTGGCCGAAACATTATTGGAATATCGTGATAGCGGTATCCAAGTGGCGCTGGATGATTTTGGCACTGGTTACTCTTCGTTGTCTTATCTCACCAAGTTTGATATCGATTATCTCAAAATCGATAAATCGTTTTTAGCCGATTTAAGCCAGCATACAGAAAACACGGCGTTATATGAGGCCATGATTACCATGGCGCATAAACTTGGTATGACTGTGGTAGCGGAGGGGGTGGAAACAGAAGCGCAATTAAGCTTATTGAAAGACATGGGCTGTGATTATGCCCAAGGCTATTGGTTTGCAAAAGCATTAACCAAAGCCGAAGCGGAAGCATTTTTTATGGCGCATACAACGGCAATGCATAATTAGAGTGAGGTTAGCGAGTTAACTAGTAGTTCTAAACTACTAGTTTAGAACGGTTAGTTTAAAACTAGCGCTTTTTGTCTTCTTCGGTTTTTTTGGCTTTAAGCTCAGCACGCTGTGCAGTTTTGCGTCTACGCATGCTGACAATGCCTTCACCCGCTTTGCGTTTATCTGGCTCGGCAAATGGGTTTTCACCTTGATTGAACTGTACACGCAAGGGCGTACCCACCAACTGGAAAGTTTTGCGATATACACCTTCTAAATAGCGTTTATAGCTGTCTTTAATATCATCAACATGGCTGCCGTGTACCACCACAATAGGTGGGTTCATGCCACCTTGATGGGCATATTTTAATTTTGGTCGTGTGCCACGACTAATCGGCGGTTGATGTTGCGCAATGGCATCAATTAGCACGCGTGTGAGTTGCGGTGTAGACAGTTTTGCCATGGCCGCTTTAAAAGCACCATCTACCGAAGTAAACAGCTCTGGTAAGCCTTTTTTACGCAACGCAGAAATGTAGTGAAATTTAGCAAAATTTAAAAAGACTAATTTGCGGTCAATTTCATTTTTAATAAACTCACGCTCATCTTCTGGTAAACCATCCCATTTATTCACTGCCACGACCAAGGCACGGCCAGCATCTAAAATATAAGCCGCCACGTGTGCGTCTTGCTCGGTAATGCCTTCTTGCGCATCAACCACTAAAATGGCTACATTGGCATCTTCAATGGCTTGCATGGTTTTGACGACAGAGAATTTCTCAATGGCTTCAAACACGCGGCCACGTTTACGCACACCGGCGGTATCAATAATGATGTAGCGTTTACCGTCTTTTTCTAGATCAATTTCTATCGAGTCGCGTGTCGTGCCCGGCTCATCAAACGCAATCACGCGCTCTTCACCCAGCAAGGCATTCACTAAGGTAGATTTGCCAACATTTGGTCTACCCACAATGGCAATACGTGGCACCTTGTCGGAGGTACGGCCTTCGTCTTCGCTCGGTTCTGGAAAGTTTTCTAGTGCCAGTTCCACCAAATCTTTAACGCCTTCGCCATGTGCCGAGGAGATCGATAACGGGTCACCCAAACCAAGTTCATAGAAATCTGCCGAGACAATGGCTTTTTGCATGCCTTCGGTTTTGTTCACAGCCAATAACACTGGGCGCTGCGCTTTGCGTAAGGTATCGGCAATAATAAATTCTTGCGGCGTAATGCCAGCGCGGCCATCGACCAGAAAAATCACCACATCCGCTTCATCAATCGCCAGCAAAGTTTGCTTGGCCATTTCTTTTAAAATGCCACTTTCGGCAGTTGGCTCAAAGCCGCCAGTGTCAATCACCAAATACGGTTGGCTAGCACCTATGCCGCGTCCATAGTGGCGATCGCGCGTTAGGCCAGGTAAATCTGCCACTAGCGCATCACGGCTTTTGGTCATGCGATTAAATAGGGTAGATTTGCCGACATTCGGTCGGCCAACAAGGACGATGGTAGGTAACATGATTTATTTCACGCTGACAGCATACAAGCCGCCGCCACGTGTTTCTGCAATAAGTTGAGTGGTGCTGTTGCCAGCCACAATAGCCATGACGGGCTCTTCATTCAATTGAATACGCCCAACAAATTTGCCGTCATCACGGCTTAAGAAATGAATGTAACCTTCTAAATCGCCCACGGCAACGATGCTGCCCATAGACAACGGTTTGGTTAATCTACGGTTGGCCAAATCGCCTTGACGCCAAAATGTACGGCCGTTTTCGTAATCCAATGAATAGACAGAGCCTAGCGTATGGCTGACAAAAATTTTACCGTCTTCCGCCGTTAAGCCGCTGTAGCTAGAAATGTCGCGGTTCCATAATACTTGGCCGGTTTTGCGGTCTATCGCAGCCACGCGGCCTTGAAAAGCCACTGCATATAATAAAGGCCCCTCAACGAAGGGTAGGCTGGTAATGTCGGCAATGCGCTCAATTTCGGTCACGCCTTTGGGTTGTGCCACAGTGGCCTCCCAAATCAGTTTGCCGTTATCAGCGCGCACGGCCGCTAATTTACCGCCAGCATAACCCGCATAGACGGCACCACCATCCACCACTAAACCTACGCTACTGCGTAAGGTGAGGGCAGGAGTGCTGTGTTCGTAAACCCATTTGCGGCTGCCATCGGCGGCATCAATGCCATAAATACGGTTATTGCCGGTTCTAACTATCACTCGGCCATCAAAGTAACGCGGCACACTTAAAATTTCGCTGCTGAGTTTGGCTACCCACATTGGTTTACCGGTGACGTCTATAGCGTGCAAATTGCCACGGTTGGAGCCAACGAGTACCAAGCCACCGCCCACACCCACGCCGCCACTAATGGCTTCACCGATATTTAAACGCCAGACTTGTTTGCCGTTGCTGACATCAAGCTTGACTACTTCACCCTCAGTATTGGTGCCGTAGACAAACCCCGCTTCTAGCGCAGGCGTGTAGTCATACTTATCTGTTTCACCCAGTTGCGCAGACCAATCAACTTTAGCGGTGTAGGACGCTTTAATTTCTTCTAATTCAGCGGGTGGATTCGGTGGTTCAGCGCCAAAAACTTTGTCCGAGATGTCAGACTTTAACTCAGTGATCGCACTACAGGCTGGCAACATTGCGATGCCTGCGAGTAAGCTCAGTATTGCACCAAATCTAGTTAGTGTAAGTCTGGTCAATAGTGGAGTCGATGGAAATGGCAAACTGAATATCCTAGCTAAAAATATCAAGAGCAAAACAGAAATAAAGGTGATTGCAATAGCATGTATTTAAGCACCCAAAGCTTCATATTTTTGTTTGGTTAACTGAAAAAACTTACCTTGTGGGTCTAAGCTTTTCAGCGCAGTGTCGTAGGCAGTTTTCGCTTCTGCCGTTTTACCTTGCGCCAATAATACATCGCCTAACATATTATGTTTAAGGCCGGCATAACCTGTATCCTGTATCGCATTTAATACTTTAGTTGCGCCAGTGTAATCTTTGCTCTCGTACAAAATCCCCGCCAGTTGTAAGCCAGCGATGGCTTGTACGCTGCTTTCTTTGGCATTGGCAATGGCCCATTCCAATTGCGTTTTGGCACTGGCAATATCGCTAGCAGCATACTGCGCTTTGGCTGCAAACACAGCGGCACGGCCAGCATATGGCGTGCTTTTGTAGTCTTTAGTCAGTTTATCCGCCTGTGCTTTTACCTCAGCGACGTTTTTAGTGTCGGTAGTGACCAATGCTTGATACGCATTAGAGGCTTCCGTGGCTTGTGTTTGCATCCAATATTGATAGCCTTGCCAGCCGGCATAAGCCAGTACAATCGCCACAATCAAACCGGTGACCATTTTGCCGTTTTTGTCCCACCATGCTTTAAATTCGTCTAGCTGTTCTTGCTCTTCTAAATCAAACGCCATATTCAACCCTTAATGCTTTTAAACTAAAAATATCAGGCCGCTTTACGGCCTGGAATTGCTTGTAATAATTGCTGTGTATACGCTTGTTGTGGTGCCTGATAAATGTCAGCGACCGTACCTTGCTCCACCACTTGGCCTTTATGCATCACTACAATGTCATCGGCAATATGTCTCACCACGCGTAAATCGTGGCTGATAAACACATAACTTAAGCCCATTTCTTGTTGTAACTGTTTGAGCAGTAACAAGATTTGCGCTTGCACCGACACATCTAAGGCTGATACTGGCTCATCGCAAATCACCACTTTGGGTTGCAGCACCAAGGCTCTGGCAATGCCAATGCGCTGACGCTGACCACCGGAAAACTGATGCGGATATTTCTGCATATCGGCTGCAGTTAAGCCCACGCGTTCCAACATCTGCTGCACTTGTGCTTGCTGTTCACGTTTATTGCCCAAACCATGAATCAACAAGCCTTCGCCTACAATGTCTCCTACGCGCATGCGCGGATTGAGCGAGGCAAATGGATCTTGAAACACCATTTGCAAGTGTTTGCGCACACTGCGCAAAGCTTGTTTATCTAAGGCCGCTAAGTTTTGACCTTGAAATAGCACTTCACCGCTGTCAAACGGTTGCAATTGTAACAGACAACGTGCCAAAGTGGATTTTCCACTACCAGATTCGCCCACAACGGCTAAAGTGGAACCTGCTTTTAGTTGTACGCTAACGTTGTTTAAGGCTTTGATTTCTGTGCTGCCAAAGCCAAAGCGTCCACTGCGCTGGGTATAGGTTTTATTCAGATTGTTGGCGGTTAATATAATCTCACTCATGCTGCGGCCTCTGTGTTTAACCAAGCATAATCAATGGGTTTCAGCGTTTTTAACCCTTCGGCATCGGGCACACAGGCCAATAGGGCTTGTGTATAAGGGTGTTGCGGATGGTTGAGTACTTGTTCACGCGTACCGGTTTCAACAATCTCGCCCCTGAACATCACAATCACATCATCGGCAATATCGGCCACCACGCCAAAATCATGCGTAATAAACAGCATGGCCATATTCATGCGCGATTTTAATTCGTCCAATAGTTTTAACACTTGCGCTTGTACCGTCACATCCAGCGCGGTAGTCGGTTCGTCGGCAATGAGTAGCGCCGGTTCGCAGGCAATGCTCATGGCAATCATCACGCGTTGGCGTTGACCGCCAGATAATTCATCTGGGTAGCTGCCAGCACGCTCAGGCGGAATACCGACTTGGGTGAGTAGGGCGGCAATGCGTGTTTTCAGCGCGTCACCCTTTAGACCCATATGTGCGGTCAGCGCCTCGCCAATTTGATAACCCACCGTCAACACTGGGTTGAGTGAGGTCATGGGTTCCTGAAAAATCATACCGATTTTGGCGCCACGGATGTTTTGCATGGCTTTGTCATCTAGCTTGCTGATGTCTTGGCCTTGAAACATCACTTGGCCGCTTGACGTAAGTTGCTTGGACAATAGCCCCATAATAGTCAACGCCGTGAGGCTTTTACCACTGCCAGACTCACCGACAATACAAGTGGTTTTGCCGGTAGATAAACGCAAGCTAGCGTTTTTAACTAAAAAACGGCTAGCGTTGTTTTTAGGCGTAACACTTAATTGCTGTATGTTTAAGATTTCAGTCATAGGGTCGATTAATAGTCCTATTCATTATTCAATATTGTAGACAATAGTCACCACCACCCGCGCTAGCTTAGCAATGGTGGATTTATCGTACACGCCGCCGTAGCTGTTGTCGCTGTCATCAGCCCCGCTGGCAGGCAGAATATAAAATGCGCCTTGACTGGCGGATTTCATAACGCCCACTTGGACGCCATCTTGTTTAACAAATTCCGTCGCTCGTGCGCGTGCGTTTTTGGTGGCATCCGCAATCAAAGACATCTTAATGGCTTCTAAGTTGCTGACTAAATATTGAGGGGCTTGCGCAGTCACTGGGTGGTTGTCGGCACGCAGTTGTAAAAACGCTTGATTAGCCGCCGTGATTTTGGCTAAGACTTTACTGAGGATGCGAATATTTTGATAGGCCTCGTAGCCTTTTTGTACTTGACGCGGCGTATCTTTAATAAACACTTCTTCATAATGCGGGTTAAGGGTTTCGATTTCAGCAGTGCGGGTGGTAGAAGTCAGCCCTTGTTTGTCTAAAAACGCCTCAACCACTTGTTTTTCTTGTGCTAAATACTTGAGTGCCGCTGCTTGCGTATCAGCCGTCACCCCCACGGTAATCAGCCATTCAGCGCTGTCGGCTTGAATTGGCTTTTCTGCTAAGCCTTTAACGGTAATGGATTGTTGACCAGACACGGCACGTTTGGCCTGCACGCCCAGAATAAACGCGGCGCTAGCCATGCCTATCGCCAATAGCAGCCCCATGATAATAATGGCATGTGCATAGGGCTTGTGTTCGGTCATATTAACCTCTGATGAATGGCAAAATTTCGTCTAGTGTACAACGTTTTTGTTCGCCCGCCGTAAGTAAGGGCTTGACTGACACTACACCCGCCGCCGCTTCGTCATCACCCAATATCGCAGCAAAACGGGCGCCACTGCGGTCGGCTTTTTTCATTTGCGATTTAAAGCTACCGCCGCCGGCATGCAACACTACGTTGATGCCTAAACTACGCATGGCTTCTGCCATGCCAAACGCCTGCTGTTCTGCTAGATCGCCAACATTGACCAAGTAAATATCCGGCGCCGATTGCGCAGTCACACCATATTCTTGCATCAGTAAAAATACACGTTCTAAGCCTATGCCAAAACCACAAGCGGGCGTGGCACTGCCGCCTAAGCGTTCCACCAAGCCATCGTAACGGCCACCGCCAGCAATGGTGCCTTGTGCACCGAGTTTGGTTGTGACCCATTCAAACACGGTGCGGTTGTAATAATCTAAACCGCGCACTAAACGGTGGTTAACGCTAAAAGGGACATTGGCTTGCGTCAATAAATCACATAAACGCGCAAAATGCACACGGCTTGCTTCACCTAAGCTGTCCATCAGTTTAGGCGCGGCTTCACACATGGCTTGCATGCGTGGATTTTTAGTATCCAAAATGCGTAGCGGATTAGTGTGTAAGCGACGCTTTGCATCTTCATCCAGCAAGTTTGCATGCTGCTCAAAATAGCCAATCAGTGTTTGCCTATAGGCGGCACGCTCATGCGCATCACCTATGCTATTGATTTGTAAGGCCACGTCTTGAATGCCTAGTGCTTGCCAAAGTCTCGCTAGCATCACAATTTGTTCAGCATCCACATCTGGCCCTTCAAAGCCAAACGCTTCAACGCCAATTTGATGAAATTGGCGTTGACGGCCTTTTTGAACATTCTCATGCCTAAACATTGGCCCCATATACCATAAGCGTTGCGGGCCATTATAAGTGAGACTATGTTCTACCACCGCACGCACGCAGCCAGCCGTGCCTTCTGGGCGCAAGGTGAGTTTGTCGCCATTCAGTGCATCTTCCCAAGCGTACATTTCTTTTTCTACGATATCGGTATGCTCACCCACGCTGCGCACAAACAACTCGGTCGGTTCAACGATGGGCATACGGATATTGTTGTAACCATATTGCGCCAAGATGGCGCGGGCCGTGTCTTCCAGCTTAAACCACAGGGGCGTCGCCTCAGGCAGAATGTCGTAAAAGCCCTTAATGCTTTGAAATTTTTGATTGCTTGATTTTTGGTTCATTACGGTGTGTTGGTTTATTTTGATTAAATGCTAAGACAGTGACTTAATTCACCGCTTGTATAGGGATGGTTTTAGCCACAGGTGCCACGCGCAACTTGCCACCTTCGGCATAGTTTTTTTGCACATAAGTTTCTACGATGGCTTGAAACTCCTGTGCAATATGGTCGCCTTTAAGCGTCACGGTTTTTTCGCCATCAACAAATACCGGCGCCACTGGCGTTTCGCCAGTACCGGGTAAGCTAATACCGATATTAGCCAATTTAGATTCGCCCGGGCCATTGACGACGCAGCCCATTACCGCCACGCTCATGTCTTCCACACCGGGATAAGCCGCGCGCCACACTGGCATTTGCGCACGCAAATAACTTTGTATCTGCATGGCCAGCTCTTGAAAATAAGTGCTGGTGGTGCGGCCACAGCCGGGGCAGGCGGTAACTAACGGCGTAAATGAGCGTATGCCCATGGTTTGCAAAATTTCTTGCGCCACCGTCACTTCTTTGGTGCGCGATTCGTTGGGTTCTGGCGTTAGGGATACACGGATGGTATCGCCTATACCAGCTTGTAATAATAAGGATAAGGCAGCAGTGGAGGCGACGATGCCTTTAGAGCCCATGCCTGCCTCGGTTAAGCCGAGGTGTAGTGGATAGTCGCAGCGTTGCGCCAGCTCCATATAGACTTTGACCAAATCTTGCACATTGCTGACTTTGCAGGAAATAATGATTTGGTTGGGTGATAGCCCTATGTCCACCGCCTGTTGTGCGCTTTCTAAGGCAGACTGGATCAGTGCTTCGCGCATCAAAGCATCGGCCGACATGGGGTTGGCTGATTTGCCATTGTCATCCATCATTTGCGCCATTTTGGCTTGGTCTAAGCTGCCCCAATTGACGCCGATACGCACCGATTTTTGATATTGAATAGCCGCCTCTATCATGCTAGAAAACTGCTCGTCGCGTTTGCTGCCTTTGCCGACATTGCCCGGATTAATGCGGTACTTGGCCAACGCTTGCGCGCAATCAGGATAAGCTGCCAGTAATTTATGACCGTTGTAATGAAAGTCGCCGACCAGAGGCACATTGCAACCCATAGCATCCAAGCCAGCGCGAATGGTGGCGACTTGTGCGGCGGCTTCCGGTGAATTCACAGTAATCCGTACCACTTCTGACCCAGCTTGCCATAATTCAAATACTTGTTGGATAGTGGCTTGTGCATCTGCCGTGTCGGTATTGGTCATGCTTTGCACCACCACGCTGGCCGGCACGGTGTTGTATAAACCACCGCCGACTGCAACATGGCCTATCATGACTTGACGAGTGTTTCTACGCATGGTGTGTAAGTGTCTTTAAGCTAATCTGGTGTAATGGTCTGCATTGAATCAGTGGTGCGGGTGATCGCTGTTAATCATTGAGCGTTAAACGTGCCACTTTACTACGGGTATACGCGGCCAAATCTAGTGGTTGACCATTTTTGCTAAGCACAGTGCCTGCTGGGTTGCCGACCACTACATTGACCGGTGGGGTGGCTTCTATACTGTCTGAAGCACCACTAGGCACTACCTTGCTGTAAATTCGTTTGCCATTGGCGTCGGTAATGTTAATCCAAGTTTCTTCTTTGGCATTTACTTCAAGGATAAACGCTTTTTTATTGCCATCGACACTGGTCGGATTGATGCCTGGTGTTGGCGTGATAGGCGGTAACGCGTTAGGTGTGATAGATGGTAAAGCCGCTGGCGGGGTATTGGGCGGTGCCGGGTTGCCAGTGCTAGGCACAGTATCTACAGCAGGCGGACTGAGTGGCGCTGCCTCATTAGGTAATGGGCTGGCGGCTGGTGCAGTGACAGCTGGCGGCAAGGCTAATTCTGTAGTGGTGGGGTCTGTAACGCCTTCCACCGGGGTGGCTTGTCTTTCTGCAGGAGGAAGGGCAAATTCCACCGTCGCTGGTTCGCCAGTTTGACTGTCTATGGCTGGAGGGTTGAGTTCACCTGCTGTGCTAGCTTCATTCGGTTTGACGTTTTGCGTGTAGTAATAAAACACAAAGCCTATCAAGGCAAAGCAAGCAATCATGCCAACAAAGGTTGCCACAGAAAAATTGGCTTTAGGTTCGCCTATCACCACATGCGAGTCGCCAGCGTTCGATTTCACTCTAAACGACTGTGGTTCTGCATTAGGCGCTAGCTGGTAATACCCGGCCAACAAAGGTTCCGCATCAATTTTAAGTAGTTTTGCATAATTACGAATAAAGCCACGCACAATAGAAGGGTGTGGCAATTTTTCAAAGTCATCCGCTTCAATGGCTTCCACTTGTTTAATGCCCAAGCGCAATTGATTGGCGATATCATTAACACTCATGCCTTGTTTTTCGCGCGCCATACGTATAGCACCACCACAGGCTGAGGTGTAGGTTGCTGCAGCCGCTTCTGAAGCACCGCTCATTTGTTCTGCGGTTGGGGCTGTGTTAGTCACGCTAACCATGTCAGCAGGATTTTCTGTATTTTGGGGTGTTTTACGTGCCATGGCGCTTAATCCAATACTTATTCATTTTGACTATTGAGCAGTAGCTTAGTCTCTGCCGCATTAGGAAACTGCTTTCTTAATTGTATGGCATAGCTGGCTTCATTGTCTTTATTGCCTAAGATGCGTTCAATCTTAATACCTAGCCATAACACTTCTGGGCCGGCAGCAGCCACCAATGTGTTTTGCAAGGTGCTAGCTGCGGTTTTAACATCGCCGCGGTTAAATTGCAAATTGGCCAGTTGATACGCTGCGGCATGCGTCAACGGTTGAATTTGCAGCGCCTTGGTGAAATAGTTTTCGGCACTGACAAAGTCTTTTTTACGTGTCGCACATATGCCGGCATTGGTATAAGCCAGGTGCGGCGTGGTGTAGAGTGGGTTTTTAACAGACTCTAAAAAGTGAAAGATAGACTCATCATAACGGCCGTTATTACACAAAAAATTGCCGTAATTATTATGTGATTCTGAGCTTTTTGGCTGCAGTTGTAAGGCTTTTTTAAAAGCAGCATCGGCTTTGGCGGTTTCACCCAAGGCTGCATTGACCATGCCTAGCCCGTTGTAGGCCATGGCGTAATCGTCATCAATTTTAATGGCAATATTAAATTCATCCAGCGCGATTTCATATTTACGCTCTTGAAAGTAAGCCGCACCTAGCTC
>DASWSZ010000096.1:0-4868 GCA_036402395.1 Methylophilus sp. | reverse complement strand
CTTGGCGAACGCTATGAAAATAGCGGATGAGGCACAAGCTAAATACAAGTTGCTCACCGAATATCGCCAGGAATATAGCAATAATTTAAACCAAAGCTTAGAAACCGGCCTAGATACGCAAGCTTATCAAAACTTTCATGGCTTTTTTAGAAAATTAGACCAAGCGGTCAAAGGCCAATTGGAAGTGGTAGAACTGACTAAACATCAAGTACAGGTGCAGAAAAAGCACTGGAAAGAAAGTCAGCGTAAGAAACTGTCTTACGAGGTGCTGGATCAACGCAACGAAAGTAAGCAAGAAAAAATCACGCAGAAAAAAGACCAAAAACTCATGGATGAGTTTGCGATGCGCGCGGCAGGCCGCCATCACAAGTAAGCGGGATAGTCAGTCATGACGAAGCATATTAACCATATGAACGAATTATCTAGAGGTGTTTCCATGCAAGATTTATCGTTGCAACTGAATCAAGTGTCCCCGGTAAAAAAAAGCGCGGCACAAGCGCAAACAGGCTTTCAAGCGGCTGAGCGTAATGACGCGTCAGCGCCCAATGCATTTGCCGATCTATTTAAAAAACAGGTCAATCAGCAAAAAGCGCAGCCTGCGCCAGCACCTAATGCCAATGACCAAGCACAAAAGTCAGCCACAGCCAATAAACGTCACGATATAACGCAAGCTAATCAAACGGCATCTGCAAGCAAGCAAGCGGCTCATGCCCAAAGTAAACAAGCGCAGATGCTTAAAGAGCAGCATGCTAAGCCTAATACTGCTAACGCTGAGACACGTGATGAGCTAAGTGATGCGGATATAGCCATGCACGACAACCAAGGAATACAAGATTTGGTGTTGATGCAATTAGGTTTGCCAGTACCCGTGCAAGCGCCAGCTGCTGGCAATACAGCGAGCACTGAACCGTTAAGCAATCCCACTACCGAGCCATTAGCGTTGGCAGGTGAGACAGCTACAGACACAACCGCCACAGACCCTGAGTTAAACCCTGTGCTAGACGAAACCACTGGCAAAGGTCAAGCGCAATCTAACAGCCAGCGCACAGTCAACCCACAAGTGGCGGGTGGCTTAAGCGTTGTGCAACAAGCCGGGGCGCTGACCGATGCCAATAGCAAAGAGGTATTGGCACGGGTACAGGCCGACGCGGAAACACTTGCGCCTAGCAGTGTGGCTAGGCCAGAGTTTACTATGCAGGCTCAGCCTGCTGCTAATCAAGCTGCGCAAGCCGTGGCCAGTACACATCAGGTGGCTACCGCCTTTGGTAAAGCAGATTGGAATCAAGCCATTCATCAGCGTGTGGTGTATATGCTAGGGGCGGGTGAGCAAACGGCTACCTTAACGTTAAACCCGCCCAACTTAGGCCCGCTACAAGTGGTGATTAAAGTGGATAACGACCATGTTGATACCACCTTTATGTCCAATAATGCAGACGTTAGACAAGCCCTACAAGACGGCTTAGGCATGCTTAAGGATAAGTTGAATGAATCTGGCATGCAGTTGAACAATGCTAATGTCAGCAGCCATGAGCAATCACAGCGTGATTTTCAACAGATGGCGCAACAACGTGACCAGCAGCGTGGCCAGCAAAATAGCCAAGCCGCAGCGGATGAAGAAGTGGGAGTGACCACACCGCTGATTAAAGTCGTTAGCAATGGCTTGGTTGACACCTTTGCCTAATTAAGCGGCAACTTGTTTGATATCGCCGCCATACTCAGTTGTGTGGTGGCTATCATCCATACACTGCACTGCTTGAGTAGTGTGCATAGGCTATGCAGTGCATTCAGTTTGCAATTCAACCGTATTCAGCGTGCGCACTAAGTAAATCCCAATTAGACGGGGTTTTGCCTCTCTTATCTAGCCATATTAAATCCATTTTTTTTCACATAATGACACCATAGTCAGCGTTACGGCGTGCGCTGAGATAAATGGCTGAGTCAGTTTAATTGCGTTGATAAAAGAAGAGACACTATGGCACAAGATCCAAAACAAGAAGTTGTAGCAGAAGAGGGCGCCGCACCGGTTAAGTCTTCTAAAAAGAAACTCATCATCATGATAGTGGCCGCGGTGCTGGTGTTAGGCATAGGCGGTGGTGCGGCTTGGTATTTTATGCAACCTAAATCTACGGATAAAGCCGCCGAAAAACATGCTGAAGAGCCAGCCAAAGCCCCTGAGTTTATTGCGCTGGAAACATTTACCGTCAACCTGCAACCAGACCCAGACGAAAAATTTCTCCAAGTGGACGTCACCTTGCAAGTGGCTAGCCCAGAAGCAGCCGAGCAGATTAAAGTGCACATGCCAGCCGTGCGTAACCGCATGTTGATGTTATTAACCAGCAAAAAAGCCACCGATATTTCTACCGCAGAAGGTAAAGCACAACTGAGCGATGAAATGCTGGCAGAGTTAAAAGCCCCTTTGGTGAAAGGTGGCAAGCCACAAGAAGTGATGAGTGTGTTGTTTACCTCTTTTGTCATCCAATAAAGACAGCAGGTTAAGCCATGTCAGATAAGTTTCTATCACAAGACGAAATTGATGCGCTGTTAAAAGGCGTGGAGGGCGACCAAGGGGATGACGCGCCTGAGGTTGATCCTGATGCGGTGCGTAACTATAACTTGGCCACGCAAGAACGCATTGTGCGCGGCCGCATGGCAACGTTGGAAATTATTAACGAGCGCTTTGCCAGATTACTGAGGATAGAATTATTTAACTTTCTGCGCCGTACAGTAGAGGTGTCAGTGGGCCCAGTACGCATTATTAAATACACTGATTTTATTCGTAACTTGGTGGTGCCGACCAACCTCAACTTAATCCATGCCAAACCACTGCGCGGTACGGCCATGATGGTGCTAGACCCGACCTTGGTATTTTTGGTGGTAGACAATATGTTTGGCGGCGATGGCCGCTTTCACACGCGGGTAGAAGGGCGCGACTTTACCCAAACCGAACAACGCATTATTCACCGCATTTTAAACATTGTGTTTGAAACCTACGGCAAATCATGGGAGCCCGTCTACCCGCTAGATTTTGAATATATACGCTCTGAAATGAACACACAGTTTGCCAATATCGCCACGCCCAATGAAGTGGTGGTGACCATTACTTTTAATATTGAATTAGGCCCAGCCAGCGGTGAGATGCACTTCTGTTTCCCTTATTCCATGATAGAGCCGATTAAAGACATGCTGACTTCACCGTTACAAGGCGAGGTGCTGGGTGTGGATAAGCGCTGGGTTAAATTGATGACGCAACAAGTGCAGGCGGCGGAAGTAGAAATTGTGGCCGATTTAGCCAAAACCAAAATACGGCTAGGCGAAATCCTTAACCTCAAAGCGGGCGATGTCATACCTATTAATATTGATGAGTCGGTGGAAGCCAAAGTCGATGGTATTCCGGTGATGCAATGTAAATACGGCTTATTTAATGGCCAATACGCGTTACGCGTAGAGAAGTTGTTACGGTCTAACTCGACTGAATATGTGAAAGGTGAACCGGCGGTTGATTAAGCCAGCACCACTTGAATAGACACACCTAGTTAAACAGAAATGGATGAAAAGATGGCAGACAATAGCGCATTAAACGATATAGAAACGATTGCAGAAGATGATTGGGGTGCCGCCATGGCCGAGCAATCGTCAGCAGAGTCTTCTGCTTTGCAAGAAAGTAATGTAGAAAAAGCGCAAGTGTTCAACGAGTTCAGCCCCTCTAACAAGTTGCACGATACGCAGAATGACATTGATTTTATTTTGGATATTCCAGTCCAGCTGACGGTGGAATTAGGCCGTACCAAAATCGCCATCAAAAACTTGCTGCAATTAGCCCAAGGCTCTGTGGTGGAGCTAGAAGGTATGGCCGGTGAACCGATGGATGTGCTGGTGAATGGCTGTTTGATTGCCCAAGGTGAAGTGGTGGTGGTGAACGACAAGTTTGGTATTCGTTTAACTGACATCATTACGCCTGCCGAGCGTATTCGTAAAATCAATCGCTAAGTGTTTGATATTTTGTTCTATTGGAATGGTTAAAGCGATGATGCAGGCATTCACACAAAGTACTTTAAAAAAAGCCACTTTTCTCAGCTTGTTGCCACTGACCACTTGGGCGGCAGACAGCGCAGCGCCAACGGCCGGCATGAGCATCCTTAAAATGTTTTTAGGCTTGGCGGTGGTGCTGGTGGTGATGGGCTTATTTACGTGGGGCGCAAAAAAAATGCTGCCGGGTATGGGCGCGCAAGCCTCATCCGTCAAAATGATAGGCGGTATCAGTGTAGGCACTCGCGAGCGTGTGGTGGTGCTGGAGATTGCTGGCCGTTGGATTGTGGTCGGTGTCGGTGGCGGCCAAGTGAGTGCCATCGCCAATTTAGAGCCCGGAGCGCTGGCGGCCGATAGCGTATTAAATGGTCAAATGACACAAACCCCGCTCGATAAAACTCTGCAACCGTTTACACAATGGCTATCGCAAGCCATGAATAAGAAATCATCCGAGAAATAATATGCTGGCACTTATCAAAAAATCCTGGCTCGTTCAAGCAATACTCTGCGCGCTGTTGCTAGCAGTGTTGCCATTGCAAGCGTTTGCCGAAAACGGTTTGCCTTTGGTTAACGCTACGCCCAGTGCTGGCGGCGGTCAAGATTACACCCTCAGCTTACAGACACTGGTATTGCTGACTTCACTCAGTTTTATCCCAGCGGCCTTACTGATGATGACCGGCTTTACCCGCATTATTATTGTGCTATCACTGTTACGCCAAGCCTTGGGTACGCAGTCTGCACCCTCTAACCAAGTGTTGATAGGGCTGGCCTTGTTCCTCACTTTTTTTGTGATGAGCCCAGTGCTAGATAGAATTTACGTTGAAGCCTACCAACCGTTATCT
>DASWSZ010000095.1:0-13660 GCA_036402395.1 Methylophilus sp. | reverse complement strand
CGCCAATGACTTGATTGATGCGTTTCAGCGCGAACATGTGCAATTGTCAGGCGGCTTTTTGGTGGGCAACAAAGCCGAGCAACTGATTAAGCTAGATCTGGAATTCCATAAAGTCGAAGAAATTGCCAATATGGTGGTGATGCTGAAAGAAGGCACACCGGTGTATTTAAAAGATGTCGCCACGGTAGAAGACAGCATCTCCGACAACCGCCAAATCGCGCGCTATAACGGCAAACAAACGGTGGGCATCGGTATTGTCAAAATCGCTAACACTAATACGGTAGAAATTATTAAAGAGGTTGAGCGCAAATTAGAAACAGAAATTCTGCCGACCTTACCCGCCGGTATGGCGCTAGAAATTTCCACCAATGACTCCATTTTTATTAACCAAATTGTCGCCTCATTAGAAGAGCATTTGGTAGAAGGCACCTTGTTTGCCGCGTTAATTGTGCTGATTTTTATGCGCTCATTTAGCTCTACCATCATGATTTGTATGGAAATTCCAGTGTCACTCATGGGTGCTATTGCCGTGATGTATTTTGCTGGCTATACCTTTAACAGCATGACTTTGCTGGCGCTGCTACTACTCATCGGCGTGGTGGTGGATGACGCCATTGTGGTGCGCGAGAGCATCTTGCGCCATATGTCGGGCGAAGTCGGCACCGGCATTAGTCAAGCCGATTTGAAAGACCCGCGCAAAGTGGCGGCGTTTAGGCGCCTTGCCACGGTGAATGGCAGTAATGAAGTGGTGTTTGCGGTATTGGCTTCGTCAGCAGCTTTGGTGTGTATTTTTGCGCCGGTGATTTTTATGGACGGCATTATCGGTATGTTCTTTGAATCATTTGCCGTGGTGGTGACCTTTGGTGTGCTGATTTCCTTATTTGTGTCGCTGACGCTGACGCCTATGCTCTGCTCGCGTTACTTAAGTGTCTCGCAACCAGATAACGCCGCCTACCATTATGTGGGTCGCGTGCTCACCCAAATGGATGAAGTGTATAAAGTATTATTGGGCGCTGCCCTGAAACATCGCGTATTAGTGCTCATCATTACCACAGTGTTTGTGGTGGTGGCTGGTGGCTTAAGCATGAAGTATGTCGCCAAAGAATTTATCCCAGAAACCGACGAAGGCTCATTTAGAATCAGTGTCAAAACACCATTAGGTTCTAGTATTGATTACACCGATAGCCGCTTAAAACTAGTCGAAGCCGAACTAGCCAAGTATCCGGAAGCGATTGATAGCTACTTCACTTCACTTGGTAACGGTGCACGTGGCCAAGTCAATCAGGCCTCGATTAATGTGCGCTTAAAACCGAAAGCACAACGTGACATTAGCCAAAAAGACCTGATTAAAAAAGTCAAAAAACAGTTGGATGTGATTCCGGGCGTGCGTGCCATTCCATCGCCACCATCTATTTCACGTGGTCAGCGCTCAGAAAAATTACAATTCACCATTACCGGCGGCAATCTGCAAGAAATCGGCCAGCTGTCCAAAACCTTGCAGACCACACTAAGTGAAAACCCGGCTATTGGTAAGGTAGATTTGGACGTACAACTGGATTTACCGCAACTTAAAGTCAATGTAGACCGCGTACGCGCGGCTAACCTAGGCTTAAATGCACGCGATATTGCTACGGCGGTGAGCTTGTATGCGGGGGGCATTGATGTAGCGTCTTACAACGATAACACCAGTGACGGGCAACGTTACGATATCCGTATTAAGGCCGATGAAGCGGTGCTGAAGCAGGTGCAAGACCTCAGCAAAATTTATCTGCGTAGTAGCAGTGGCGAGCTGGTGCGTCTGGATGCGGTGGTCAGCTTTACCCCAGAGTTGGGCGCCGCCGTGATAGGTCGCTACGATTTGCAATATGCGGTGAATTTTTACGCCAACCCTAATGTGCCGCTGGGCGATGCCATTGAAATCGTCAATGCCACCACGCAAAAAATCGTCCCGCCTAGCTACAAAGTAAAATTGTCTGGTCAGGCCGAAGAGTTTGGTAAAACCATCAAGAACTTACAGTTTGTGTTTGCGTTGGCGTTTATTCTGTTGTACATGGTGTTGGCTAGCCAATTTAACTCGTTCATACAGCCATTGATCATTATGCTGGCACAACCGCTGGCTATTATTGGTGGCTTGGTCGCATTGGTGATGACCGGCGACTCACTGAATATTTACTCCATGATAGGCTTGATTTTGCTCATTGGTTTGGTGGCTAAAAACTCCATTTTACTGGTCGACCTGACCAATCAACTCCGCGAAAACGGCGCCAGCATACATGACGCCTTATCTGAGGCCTGTCCCATTAGATTGCGGCCCGTGGTCATGACGTCACTGACGATCATCTTGGCCTTATTGCCTGCCGCCATTGGTTTAGGTGCGGGTAGCGAAACCAATAAACCATTATCAGTGGCGATTATTGGCGGCATGATTTCATCAACTTTACTGACCTTAGTAGTGGTACCCGCTGCCTACTCATTGGTGATGGGCGGCGTGCAACGTTTTCAGGATTGGCGCCATAGACGGCAAATGGCTTAATTAGGTCTAGCATTAAAAAAGCCATCTGCTAGTGAGATGGCTTTTTTATTGGATGGCGCTGATGTTATGGTTTAGTTAGGGAATCACCATGGCTTTGGTTTCTACCAGCTTAGCCAAGTATTGCAAGTTAAGGCCTTCTACTTTGGGTTGCCATAGCGCTGAGTTTTCAGGAAAGTCTTTAAACTCGCCGGTACGCATATAGCCTAGCCGCTCATAAAACGCGATCAACTCATGCCGTACAGAAATCACTGTCATATGAAACCCAGCCACGCGCCACTCGCGCAAGGTAATGGCTTCCGCCGCCTGTATCAACGATTTGCCATAGCCTTTGTTTTGCAAGGTCGGCTTCACCGCAATCATGCCAAAATGCACGGTGTCTTTGCCAGCAATTTCTTGCCACTCGCAGCACATGGTGGCTACAATCTGGTCCTTTAATACGCCGATTAGAATAAACGCATCGTCGCGTTTGATGATCTTGCCCACTTCGGCGGTGGTGGTGCGCAAGCCGTCCAGCAAATCAGCCTCGGTGGTCCAGCCTTTACGACTAGTTTCGCCGCGATAGGCAGTATTGATGAGTTGCGCAATCGCCTCAGCATCGATGAGTTCGGCTTTATGAAAATTCAACATCTAATAAAATACCTATAATGGTCGAAAACTTACGTTGAATAGCGGGCCTGAGTATCGTCCTGTTGCACGATTTTTTGTACCACCAGACTGCCTATCATGTCGCCTTGTACATTGACCGTGGTCCGTAGCGTGTCTAGCAACCTATCTATCGGCAATAAAATCGCAATGGCCTCCGCTGGCAAGCCCACACTTTGCAATACCATGACCATGGTGACCATGCCGGCACTGGGAATCCCCGGCGCGCCGATGGCAGCCACCATGGCTGTCATAAACACAATCAGTTGCTGAATAAAGCTGAGCTCTACACCCACCAAATTAGCAATAAACAAGGCCGCGGCGGCTTCATACAAAGCCGTGCCATCCATATTGATGGTGGCGCCCAAGGGCACGACAAAACCAGCAATTTCTGGCTTCACCTTTAACTGCTCAGTCACGCAGCGCAAGGTAATGGGCAAAGTGGCAGAGCTAGAGCTGGTGGCAAACGCAGTGACCAAAGCCTCACGTGCGCCGCGCCAAAACCACAATGGGGATTTGCGCGTAAACAAGTACAAAATCAACGGCAAAATCACGACGCCATGCAATAACAAAGTGCCAATAATTAGCGCGACAAATTTCGCCAACGTATGCAGCATGGCGACATCTTGCACCGCCACCAGTTTAATCAACAAGGCGGCAATACCAAACGGCGCTAAATACATAATCCAATGGACAATGCGCATGGTGATATCCAGCGCCTCTTGCAATAACGATACTATATGCTGGTAACGCTCACCGCCCATGACAATGGCAATGCCTAAAAATAAAGCAAAGATCACCACTGCCAGCACATTGCCATTGGCTAACGCTGCAAATGGATTGACAAATAAACCATGCAAAAATTGCGCAAAAAATTCTGGCAAGGGCAATTGCTTGGCTTGAAAATTCTGCATGGCGTCTTGAAACAGCGCTATTTCAAGCCCGGCGCCTGGCTTGAAATACAAGCTAGTCGCCATGCCAAGTAACATGGCAATACCCATACTGCTGACAAAAAACAGCAATGTCGTCACCCACACCCTATGGATTTGTTGATGCTGGCGTAAATTAGCAATGCCCACGGCAATACTGCAAAACACCAAGGGGATCAAAATCATTTTAAGCAAGTCAATAAATAGCGTACCGACCAAGCCAGACACATAGAGGCCAGTGTGCACGCTGGGATTATCTGCGCCTAAGCCATGAAAATACAAACCCACCAGCACACCCAACACGGCACCAAGCAGGATTTGAATATTCAGGCTAGGCAGTTTCATACCGCTTAAGCTTCGTCCGCTTTGACTTTTTTAACGCGTGGTTTTGCCACTTTGGCTGTGGTCGTTTTTTCTATTGCCACTTGCACAACATCAGCTTGTTCACTGAGTACTTGCTCCAGCTCACTTTTCACTACTTTTGCTTTAGTTGTTTTAGCTTTAATAGGTTTGCTTGCAACGACCGCTTCAGCTTCTACGTCAACCTTCGCTTTGACCACTTTAGTGTTAGCAGCTTTAGTCGCAACCACTTTTGCTTTGACCGTTTTTAGTTTTTTAGGCGCTACTTCTGTAGCAGTTTCAAGCGTCGCTTCTAAGTCACTGTTTACTATAATCCCTGCTGGCGCGGCTTCAATATCTTCGGCAATAGGTTTAACCGCACCACCCGCCGCTTGTTTCTCAAACACCGCCGCAAAAAAGCCATCCGTACCATGTAGATGCGGCAACAAGCTTAAGTATTTACCAGTGTCTAAGGCAATCTGCTGCTGCGCCAAAATGGTGTTAGCAGGCACTAAGACAAAGTCTGGATGCACGCTTAAAAAGGCTTCAACGATGGCTTCGTTTTCATCCTTAAGCAAACTACAAGTGGCATACACCAAGCGGCCACCGGCTTTGGTCAGCTTGGCGGCACGTGCCAAAATGTTGGTTTGCTTCACGTTCAACTCAGCCACATCTTGCTCGGTTTGGCGCCATTTTAAGTCTGGGTTGCGTCTTAACGTGCCCAAGCCACTGCATGGTGCGTCTACTAATACGCGGTCAAATTTACCATTTAAGCGTTTCAGCTTAGGGTCGTTTTCACTGGTAATGAGTTGCGCGTGTAAGTTAGACAAGCCTGAACGCTTGAGTCGTTTCCCTAAATTATTTAAGCGTTTTTCCGATACATCAAACGCATATAAGCGTCCGGTGTTTTTCATCAACGCACCGATTGCCAAGGTTTTGCCACCCGCCCCCGCACAAAAGTCGGCCACCATTTGACCGCGTTTTGGCGCGACTAAATAACTCAGTAACTGACTACCTTCGTCTTGCACTTCTATCTTGCCGGCCTCAAACAACACATGGCGACTGATATTGAGTTTTGCACCCATGCGTATGCCTATCGGCGAATACGGCGTGACGGCAATCACATTGTCCTTGACGGTATTTTCAGCCTGCATTTTGGCCAATACTTCTGTACGGTTGGCTTTAATAGTATTGACGCGTAAATCCAAACTGGCTTGCTCAAACATGCTGCGACAGATGGTCAGCGCCTCGGTCTCACCATATTGCGCCACCAATTTATCCCACAACCAATCGCGCACATCGGCCTGCACCGCCAACGGTAAATTCTCGGTGGATTTGGCTTTAATGCTCACCGCCCACTCTTTTTGCTGCTCGCTTAATATGCTATCCAACTCGCGGATGCTTTTACCCTCTACCCGCAACAACCAAGCCAAAATCAGTTTACGCGCATCGTCTGGGTCTTGTTCCTCATTGGCGGTGACGGTGCTTAAATAGCGTAAGCGTCTTAACACGCCATACACGCTTTCTGCCACAAAGGCGCGTTCTTTGGTGCCTAAGTCTCTGTTGTTACGAAAAAACTCGCCTAACTTGGCATCGGCCGGACTATTAAAATCCATCAGGTTGGTAAGTAGCATCGCCGCTTGGCGCAGTAAGTTTGGGGTCATGGTGTTGGCGTTTCTAGATTAAGTGTTTCTACTGCTTTATTAATAGGGGGTGGTGCTTGTGCGTCAATTTCTGTGGTCAGTGTAATGGCAATCTGCTCTATCACCGTGCCATTTTTTTCGGTCTTTTTAATTTTTACTGGCACATAGCCATAGTCCAGCGCTAACCATAATTCTGTTTTATCTTCGCTGTCTGCCTTGCTGTGTCGTATATGGTAAGTATTGAGCTTGTCAAATTTCAGTACCAAGCTTTCCTCACCGACAAACGTATAATCGTAGCTGTCCAGCTTTTTGCCGTTGGTCATATTGATCTGCATCGTTTGCAACGGCGGCACAAACATAAACTGGTACATAAAACTTAAAAAATCCTGCGTATGATCAGGCAATGCCGCCTGCTTTTCACCCTTGCTGCTTTTTAACAGCAATTGTTTATCTGCCCAATTAAACTGCGCGGCATAGCTTTTACTGGCTTTATTGCCAAATTGATAAGTATATTGCTGCGGACGCAAGCCAGTGTCATCAACTACGCCCTGACTGGTTTGCACTAAGCTAGGATAGACCATTCCTAACAAACCACTTGCTTCTACTTGCCATGTCAATTGGTAATGATTGTCTGCATCCACGGTATAGCTAATGTTGGCATTACCCACTGGCTGCGCATCACCATTCATATACACGTTAAAGCCAGTCACCACTTTACTGTACCGCTGCGGCGCTGCTTCATCTGCTGCCTCGGCCAACGCCGCTTGCTCTTGCGCAGTGGTAGCAAATGCGTCTGCGAGTGCTATCGAATGATGCGCTTCCTCAACCGCGGGTAGAACTGATTCAACTGGTGGCGAATCTTCTGGCGGCGCTGGCAATTCAGCCACTGGGGCTTCTATCGCCTCAGGCTGCGCTTCAGGTTCAGGCGCAGACTTAGGCTCAGGTTTTGCCTCAGGCTCAACTACAGGCTCAGGCTTAATTTCTGGCTTAGGTGCTGGCTGGGGCGTAGGCGGTGCTAACTTTTTAGGCTTAGCGGCCAACACCAGCCGCGCGTCCAAAGTGGTGGCCTGCTCTACCCTAGGTAATTCAAGCACCCCGTAACGCGCTATCAACCACAAGTGTACCAGCGCCGATAGCAGCACTGCCAACACTAAGCGTTGCAGTGAGCGCTCAGACCACCACGTTTTTACAGTCGTCCAGTTCAAAGGTGTGCTAGTGTACCCATCTACTTATGTTAAATTTCTGCCAGTGTTAAAGCGCTGTCCGTTAAAAGCGATGCCAGTTAAATAAGCTAACACTGCGATCGCGCAGCGCAAAAAAGCGCAGGCATTAACAATGCACATTCACATCACTCAAATTTAACCGTGGTTAAGGTTTGCTCTAGCGTCGCCCCGTCATCCACCACTATCATTTTGGCTGGGATGTACTGTTGCTCCACCGCTAAAAATATGCGCTTACCGTCTTTCTCGCCAGATTCCACTAGCTCGATGGCTTTAAGATCACCCGCACCTGTCGGTATAGAAACTGGTTTAAGGTTCACATTGTAAGCTTGCGTGCTGAGTCTTTTACCTATAGTGACTGGAATTTTTACGGCCTTGCTTTTGGGCGGCGCGTACATAAATTGATACATCACACTGAGTAAGTCTTGCGTATTTTTTTCTAAGGGCAATTGCTGCGCTTCGCCCTTCACTTGCATATTGAGTTGGCGGTTTTTCCAATCAAAATCATTGATTAAATTTTTAGCGGGTTTTGTGCTTTGTAACGATTCAAAATGCCTAGGCTTTAAGCCTTGCTTGGTCACATCACCATGACTGAGTAGCTTACGCTCGCCCATTAACGCATATACGCCCAAGCCTTTGGTCACAGAACTAATGGAATACTTTTTGCCGTCTTGCTTAAATACTTCAGTCACATCGGCAAAGTGTGTGCCGTTGCGTGTGACCTTGTAGGTGAGCGTGATATTTTTAGGCACTGCTTGGGCCAACGGCGCAGATAACAACAGTAAAGTACTAAGCAAAAGGGATGCTAAAGATTTCAAAACCATGTTATTTAATCCTAACTTGTGAGTGGGTGTAGCCATAACAACGTATTAAATAGTGATGCGTTGTCAAACTAAACCACCACCGTAGGCGCTTCGCCCGTTTGTTGCGCGCGAATCACGCCGATGTTGTACACCATTTCACCAGACGCTGTAAGTAATTGCGTGGCTAGTTCGGCATGTTCTTTGGCCACAATCACCGCCATGCCGATGCCGCAGTTAAAGGTTCTGTACATTTCCACATCGGCAATATTGCCTTGCGCTTGCAACCATTTAAATAAGGCGGGCAACGCCCAGCTTTGTGCACTAATTTCTGCCGTTAAGCCTGCTGGCAATACGCGTGGAATATTCTCGGTAATGCCGCCACCGGTAATATGCGCCATGCCTTTCACTGGTAATGTCTCAAGTAATTTAAGTAAGGATTTCACATAAATTTTGGTCGGTGCCATCACCACATCTTTAAACGGTTTTCCGTCAAAGTCAGATTCAAAATCAATGCCGGATTTTGCAATGAGTTTACGGATTAATGAATAGCCGTTGGAATGTGCGCCGCTAGACGCCAAGCCTAATACCACGTCACCCATGGCAATACTTTTGCCATCTATCAACTTGGCTTTATCCACACAACCCACGGCAAAGCCAGCCAAATCGTACTCACCGGCTGGGTACATGCCTGGCATTTCTGCAGTTTCGCCACCCACCAGCGCACAACCAGATTGCTCACAACCTTCAGCAATACCTTTAATCACAGCCGCGGCGGTGCTGACTTCTAACTTACCACAGGCAAAATAATCGAGGAAAAACAAAGGCTCAGCACCTTGCACCAAAATATCGTTGACGCTCATCGCCACCAAATCAATGCCCACAGTGTCATGCTTATTCAGCTCAAACGCCAGTTTAAGTTTAGTACCAACACCATCGGTGCCTGACACCAAAATGGGCTCTTTAAACTTGCTAGGCATGGCAAACAAAGAGCCAAAGCCGCCTATGCCGGCCAGTACTTCTGGGCGCATGGTGCGCTTGGCATACGGTTTAATTTGCTCGACTAAAGCATCGCCCGCCTCCATGTCAACGCCCGCATCACGGTAGGTAATCGAAGATTTGTTGTCTGTTTGTGTGCTCAAAATGCGTCTCGATTCAATTTATTGCATTAACACTAGGTTAATTCAGTATAATTTTAAAAACATGATTTTAACTCACTATGGCAAATCAACCAAAAAACAAAGTAGAAAACTCCCCACATGGCCATTTAATCGCTGACAATCGTTGGCTGATTTTTTGTGTTGCGTTTGCATTTCTGGTGTATTTACTCAGCCCTATCCTTGCGCCATTTTTAATTGCCGCAGCCTTGGCTTATATTTGCGACCCGCTGGTAGATAAATTAAGTGTCTCTCGCATAGCAAAGTGGAGCGTAGGTCGCAGCATAGCGACCTTAATCGTACTGGTTGGTATTATGCTCGGCATCACGCTGTTATTTTTAATCATTATTCCGTTGGTACAAAAGCAATCCACACTCGTCGTTGAACGCCTGCCCGGCCTCATTGATAATATTCGTCACAATGTTGAGCCGTGGTTAAAAACCAAATTGGGCATCACATTAGCGATTGATAGCGCACATATCCAAGACATTATTAGCAAAAATTGGAAAACTACTGGCGATTTTATGGGTGAAATCCTTAAAACAGCAGGTGCGCAAGGTTTAGCGTTTATTGGCATGATGGCTAATTTGCTGTTATTACCAGTGGTATTGTTTTATTTGCTTCGCGATTGGGACGAATTAGTCACCAACGTCGGTGAACTGGTGCCACGCGATTGGATAGACTCGGTCACCGCCATCGCCAAAGAAGTCGACCAAGTAGTGGCCGAATTTTTACGCGGCCAACTGTCAGTAATGGCTGCACTTTGTGTGTTTTACAGCGTGGGCTTGTGGTTGGTCGGCTTAGAAATGGCACTCTCTATAGGCTTAATCGCTGGCCTGCTCAGTTTTGTGCCCTATTTAGGCTTTGCTTTAGCATTTATCATGGCGGTCCTGTTAGCCATTATGCAATTTACTTCCTTTGCACAAGTGGTGCCGGTGCTGATTGTATTTGGCGTTGGTCAAGCAGTCGAAACTTATATTCTCACACCTTATTTGGTGGGCAACCGTATAGGCTTGCACCCAGTGGTGGTGATTTTGGCCTTGCTAGCGGGCGGCCAACTCTTTGGTTTTGTCGGCGTATTGCTTGCCTTACCGGTGGGCGCCGCCATTGCCGTCGGTTTACGCCATACCCGTAACAATTATTTAAATAGCGACACCTATTTAAAACAAACCGATACACCGTCTTAAGTTGCAGCTTACATGAAACAACTCCTGCTTGATATTCAGCCGCCAGCTGCGCCCAGCTTTGACAACTTTAAAGTGGGGCGCAACGCAGAAGCAGTGATTAGCCTGCGTAGTGCTATACAAGGCAGCGCGCAATCCAACTTTATTTACCTGTGGGGTGCTGCCGGCAGCGGCAAAAGCCATTTATTGCATGCTGCCGCGGTGCTTGGCGCACATATTGCCGATGATGTGCACTTGCTGGATGAAGCCGCACAAATCGATTTGTTCAATACGTATAATGAACTCAAAGAAATAGGCGGCACACTGATTACCGCTGGCCTGCATGCACCTACCCAAATGCAGTTACGTGACGATTTAGCCACGCGCTTGGCATGGGGCTTGGTGTATCAACTACATCCGCTGACCGACCAAGAAAAAGCGGAAGCCCTGCAAGCGCATGCCCGTGAGCGCGGCATGAACCTGCCAGATGAAGTGGTCGAATACTGCTTGCGCCATTTACGCCGCGATTTACCGACCTTAATGGCCGTGCTGGACGCGCTGGATGTATGGTCACTGACCGAGAAAAAACGCGTGACGCTACCAGTGTTAAAGAAATTGCTGCAATTGGACTTAGCAATATAACCAATTTAAACTTAGCTGTTGATTAATTTCGCATTAATAGCTATTCAATATCATTAACCCATCTACTCACATGATAGATAACTACTATCCTAAAGGTTAACCATGCTCAGAATCACTGAAATCAAACTACCACTTGAGACATCCGCCAAAGAAGGCCATACCGAAGCGGAAATTAGAGCGGCGGTCATTAAAAAGCTAGGCATTAATGCGGCCGATTTAATCAGTTTTAGCATTTTTAAACGCGGTACGGATGCGCGTAAATCGCATGCGATATTGCTGGTGTACTCGCTAGATGTGGTGATTAATGGCGAGGTCAAAGTGTTAGCCAAACTTAAAAAAGACCCGCATATAAAACCTACGCCTGATACCAATTATCAATTTGTCGCCCATGCCCCATCGCAGCTTAACCATCGGCCTGTTGTGATTGGCTTTGGGCCTGCGGGCATATTTGCCGCATTAATTTTAGCGCAAGCAGGCTATAAGCCGCTGGTGTTGGAGCGCGGCAAAGCGGTGAAAGAGCGCACCAAAGATACATGGGGGTTGTGGCGTAAAAGTACACTTAATCCAGAATCCAACGTGCAATTTGGCGAAGGCGGCGCGGGGACTTTTTCCGATGGTAAATTGTGGAGCCAGATTAAAGACCCTAATCATTATGGTCGCAAAGTGTTGCAAGAGTTTGTAGCAGCAGGCGCGCCACCAGAGATTTTATACCTCAGCCATCCGCATATCGGCACATTCCGCTTGGTGGGCATGGTAGAAACCATGCGCAACACAATCATTGCATTGGGCGGCGAGATTCGTTTTGAAAGCCGTGTGGATGATATTGAGATTGAAAACAACGCGATTAAAGGCGTGGTGCTGGCCAATGGTGAGCACATTGCTGCCAACCATGTGATATTGGCGGTGGGCCATAGCGCACGCGATACCTTTGAAATGGTGCATCGCAAAGGCATTTTTGTGGAAGCCAAACCGTTTTCAATTGGCTTCCGTATTGAACATCCGCAATCGCTAATCGATAAGGCGCGTTACGGCAGCAGCTACAGTGAAGATTTAATCAGCAAGCTGGGTGCGGCCGAATATAAATTGGTGCACCATGCCAGCAATGGCCGTAGCGTCTATAGTTTTTGCATGTGCCCGGGCGGCACTGTAGTGGCGGCGGCGTCTGAAGAAGGTCGCGTAGTCACCAACGGCATGAGCCAATACAGCCGCAACGAGCGTAACGCCAATGCCGGTATTGTGGTCGGCATTACGCCAGAGGTGGATTACCCAGACAATCCGCTGTCGGGTATGGCATTACAGCGCCAACTGGAAAGCCACGCTTATGTGCTGGGCGGCAGCAACTACGCGGCGCCTGCGCAATTAATCGGTGACTTTTTAGCCAATAAGCCCTCTCAGCAATTTGGCCAAGTAGTACCTTCTTACACACCGGGCGTACATCTGACGAATTTAGATTCCACCCTGCCCGCCTTTGCGATTGAGGCGATTCGCGAAGCGATTCCTGTATTTGCCAAACAAGTCAAAGGCTATGATTTAGCCGACGGCTTATTGACAGGCGTAGAAACGCGCACTAGTAGTCCAATTAGGATAAAACGTGATGACCATAGCCTGCAAAGTGTCAACACCAAAGGCTTGTACCCTTGCGGCGAAGGCGCTGGTTATGCCGGTGGCATTTTATCGGCTGGTGTGGATGGTATTCGAGTGGCAGAAGCGGTCTCAATCAGTATCAACCAGAAAGCCTAATGGATGAAATGATGGATTTAATTAACGTGCATTTTCTAATGATCGGCGTAAAGTAAGTGTTCACCAACCTAGACTTAAGGAGATTGTCATGCATCCTAATGTAGGTGGTATTGATAGAGCAATCCGTATTATTGTAGGTGTAGCACTCATTGCGTGGGCGCTGTTTTTTTCTGGTCCAATGTGGGCGTGGCTAGGCGTTTTCCCTTTAGCCACCGGCTTGTTTAGTTTCTGTGGCGCTTATAGCTTGTTAGGCATGAGTACCTGTAAAACTAAATAATCTGCATGATTAATTGCATCCCCCATTATGGGGATTGCGACAGTGTGATACAGCCTGTAGCCTTGTTTTCAATCGCAATTGCAAAGGCGCACATCATGAAAATATATTACGGTTTTGCTGGGTTTTTATTTATCGTTTCTATCTCTTCTCAAGCGGCACTGATTACTAGCGCGGCAGACCCTGCATTGGCAGGTGGCAGCACCATCACCTTTAATGACTTAGCGCTCGCTAATTACAACAACTTAACTACGGGCGGTGTGACATTTTCGAATGCCGATATTGCCAGAACACCGGCCATACAAGGTATTTCCGTGACGGATCGCTATGGTCCTATTTCTGTGCCATATTCTTCAAACGTTTTAAAATATAGCACTGCAGTGTTTCCCGAGCCTGAAGGCACTGATGTACCACGTGCGCTATTGAGATTTGATTTTTCCACCCCTGTCACGGCGTTTGGTTTTGATTTAATCAGCAGCTCTTACCCCATCTCGCTCGCCGCTTTTAACGCCGCTGGTGAATTATTAGAAACCTTTGCACCCACTGGCAGCAGTGCCAGCAATGTTTACCGTGGCATT
>DASWSZ010000094.1:0-18167 GCA_036402395.1 Methylophilus sp. | reverse complement strand
GCCAACGTGGCGGGGTTGCAAGACACAAAGACAATACGCTTAGGCGCAGTGGCAGGCGTAATGGCTTTCACTAACTCAAAAGCGCCATCACGCGGCGGGTCCACCAGCCATTTATCAAAATGCCCTAGTGCTAATAAGCTTTCTTCGGTCATTTTAAATAAATCCGCCACGCCAAATTTCACTTGGTTAATTTGATTCAGTTGCGCACTCTCATTGGCGCGCTCTACCAAATTCGCCAACCCCTCCAAACCCAACACCTGTGCCCCACTGCGGGCTATCGGCAACGTAAAATTGCCTATGCCACAGAAAAAATCGGCGATGCTTTCGCCTGATTGCGGCGCCAACAATTGCATGGCGCGACGTATCATGACTTGGTTAATCTGCGGGTTAACTTGGGTAAACTCGTTGGGCTTAAACGGATAAGTCAGGCCAAATTCTGGCAAGCTGTATTGCAATTGTGGTGCTTGCATGGGGTAAAACGGCATAATCGTGTTCGGCCCTTTGGTTTGCGTCCACACTTGCACGTGGTGGTCATCGGCAAACTGTTTGAGTAGCCTTTCATCGTTTGCAGTTAAGCCAGCCATGATGCGGAAAATCAGCACAATGACGGGCTGAGTGTTGTGCGCAGCTGTTTGATCATTCGCTTCGCCTACTGCTAATTCAATTTGCGGAATTTTATCGCGCAAACTTAATTGCACTATCAGCAACTGCAACGGTAATATCAATGCTGACACTTCTGGCACCAGCACTTCGCAACTGGTCATGTCGGACACAAAACGCGTAGCTTTCTCATTAAAACCAACCAACACGCGCTGTTTTTTCTCGACATATTTCACACTCAGCCGCGCCTTATGGCGGTAGCCCCAAGTGGGTCCATATAACGGCGGCAGCAAGTTCACTGGCTTGACCTTACCGATATGTCTAAAGTCATTTTCCAGTAAACGCTGCTTGGCTGCCACTTGCGCGGCAAAATCCATATGTTGCAGCTTGCAACCACCACATACGCCAAAGTGCTTGCACTGTGGCGTCACGCGTTGATTGCTTTGCTTAAGCACCTCCACCACTTTAGCCACTTCAAAGGTGTGTTTAATTTGCTGCGCTTGATACGTCACTTTTTCAGTCGGTAAAGCACCATCAATAAAGATGGTTTTACCATTGACATGGGCGACACCACGCCCTTCTTGGTCTAAGGATTCTACAAAAGCAGTATGGATAGGATTGTCGGCTGCATTGGTGTAAGCCCTATTGCGATTTCTTCTCATAAGGTTTATTTTAACCGATAGCAGATCAATATTTTAACTAGTGCAATTTAAAATGAAAGGAAACCCATCATGAAACGCAATCAAATCAGTGCTTTGCTATGTGGTTTAAGCCTGTTATTTTCAAGTCAGTTACTGTTAGCCGATCATGCCGACACGCAAACCTCTGAGCAAGGCATTGCCTATATGACGGGCGGCATTGGCGCCGATGAAAAAGAGCTCCTACAAAGCCATAGTAATGCATTTAGCCTACGTTTACTGTTTGCAGAAGGGCCTTGTGGGCGAGCGGCCACTGGCGTCAATGTCAACATTTATGATAAACGTAAAGCGCTGGTATTTCAGTTGGACAATGCGGAGCCTACATTGCTGGTTAATTTGCCGGCGGGTCAATATAAAGTTACAGCAGATTATCAAGGTGTTAGTCAAGGTCACACATTTACCTTAAAGGCCAATGACCATAAAAAGTTAGTGCTGAACTGGCAAGGCTGTTCTGATGAGGATGCGTTGAGTAGCGATTAAAAAAACAAAGTGCGCTAATAATTAGTAATTTAACAAAATACAACACCTTGATTAAAAAAGTGATTTTTTTAATTGTAACTATTTATTAGTACATAAGAGCTATTGCGAACGGTGGCACAAAAATATATTGTGTAGCATCGAAACCGAATAGGTATAACCGTCATGAGAGCGCAGACAATACGGCGTAGGTCCAGCCATAAAAATCGCAATCCTTTAAGAAAAGCCAAGTGGGCGCTGTTTAGTTTATTGATTCTGGTGTCGCTATTTGCTTATACTAATGCCTACAAAAACCCTATCTGGAAAGAATTTAGCAAACCAGCAGAACCTAGCGTTGTGGCACACAAGCAGACACTAGTTTCGCAAAACCTGCCAAAAGTAGCTAAGTATCAACCGCTGCCAGAAGTGTGGGGGGATGACACATGGGTAGCTGACTTTAGTCCTTTTGTGGCTGGGTTTCGCGATGCTGACTTTTTTGGTGAAGGTAAACTGGTGGCGCTGAACGACCAGTTTGACCTCCCTAATGATACGGTCGATGGTTTTTTGCAAGCCGATCGTATCAAAGGTATAGACCAACTGATGCAAACCGATATGGCGCGTACACAATACTTCACCATGGTCAATAGGGGCGATTCTGGCGGTAACAATAGAGGTGGCGGCGCAGGTGCAAGTGGCGGTGCTGGTGGTAATGGTGGTGGCAGAGACAACAGCAGCAATAACCCTTCTACGCCATTGATTATTGGCGAAAATGAGGGTGAAGCAGATAATGACAGTAAAACTCCACCACCACTCATTGTTGCTGACCATTCTGATGCAATTGCAATAGACGTTGATACGGCTACGTCCGCAGTGCCTCTGCCAGCGGCTGTATGGCTATTTGCTAGTGCAATGTGTGGCTTGTTTGGTTTACGCAGAAAAGTTTAAAGCCTGAAAGTTGTGCTGACTCAGCATTGTAACTAACAGTTTAACCTTGCGTGCGCCGCCTTGATTCAATTGGCCTTGTACTAGCCAGGCCAAGCCGTTAAAAACGCTTGCCAATGTTCACCGCTATAAGTGCTCAGCGTTTCGCGTACCAGCTTGATTTCTGCGGCGTACTCTGCCGGATTGAGATGACCGCGCATCAACTGAAAACGCAAAAACACCAAATGCGTGTTGGCAACATCGGTTTCACAGTAATCTCGTATTGCTGCTATTTCACCTGCTTGATAGGCGTCCCACACTTTGCTGCCATCCATGCCCAACTTACCGGGAAAACCGCATAACTGTGCCACTTGGTCCAGCGGCGCATTGGCGCGCGCGTTATACATCGCCATCACATCCATTAAATCTAAATGGCGCATATGGTAGCGGCTAATGTAGTTGTTCCATTTAAAGTCTTTGTCATCCTCGCCCAAATCCCAATAGCGTGGCGCTTGTACTTGGTTGATCATGGCGCGGTAATGTAACACCGGCAAATCAAAACCACTGCCGTTCCAGGAAATAATCTGCGGCATGTATTTTTCTATACCGTCAAAAAAACGCTGGATAATTTCGCCTTCTGACGACTGTGCATCGCCCAAAGTCCACACTTTAAAGTGATTGCCTTCGCGCAGGGCGCAAGAAATGGCACACACTTTATGCTGATGCAGCGGCAAAAAATCACTGCCGTTGTGTTGGCGGCGTTGATGAAACGCAATATTAGCGACATCGGCAGCACTGGTGTCTGCTGGTAAGTCTAATAAAGTGCGGATTCCGTCAGTATCGGGGATGGTTTCTATGTCAAAAACAAGGGTGGGTTGCATGCCGAAAGCATACACCAAAAGCGCTTAATCGTGCACCTGTCCGCTAAGTATTAGCGCCTAGCATGGCATGTGGCTGTGTCTGCGCAATGACGCTTTCTGTGGTTTGCGCATCGGCCTTATGCAATCGCACCAAGCCACGCAGCTCGTCACCTGTAAACAGCGCAACGGCGTAACAGACTTCTTCATCTGGAAATATTGGTGTGAACTTGCCAAAGCCATACTGCGCGTTGCGCATCATTTGCCAAGCGCCTCTGGGTTCGGCGTATTCCGGTTTAGCCAAATAGTGCGCAATCTGTACAGAGGTCATACTGCTTAATCTGCATTGTGTGCTGTCCGACATCACCGTCCAAAACAAAGCATCGTCGTCACTGGTGCGTTGCAACTGGTACAAAGTCCAGTCGTCATTTTCGTAGAGCAGTTGAATCACACTTTGAATGGCACCGTCATGCTGATTGAAGACACAGTACACGCCTTGATCATCCAAGGTGATGGCTTTACCGTAGGCCGGTAAGACGTAGAGATTGCTAGGCATCACAACACTCCTTTTAACTTGTGCTAAGTTAAAGCCAGTCTAAATTAAACATTCTGCAATTGAAGCGTGAAATACATTGGCTAAAATAGCCTACTTCTAGCAACTGACGAGGCGCATTAGAAAACTTAGGTGAAGATTAATTTTAAGCCTGCAATCAGCAGCACTACCGCCAATAGCCTTTTGATAGCGGCTGACTGGATACGACGACTACCGATATAGGCGCCAGTCATGCCGCCTAACGCGGCCACCAATAATAACGGCAAGATAAATGACGGTAGAAATTGGGTTGCCGCAAAATTCCCCGCCAAGCCAGCAATGGAATTGACTAGCACAAACAATGCAGAAACCGCTGCTGCACGTTTAGCATCAGCCCAGCCCATCAATAACAATAGCGGTGTTAAGAAGATGCCGCCGCCAGTGCCGGTTAAGCCCGATATAAAACCAATAATGCCGCCGGCTGTCAGCGCCTGTGCTTTTGGTGGTGCTTTAGTGACAGGATTCACATGGGATTGGAACAAAAAACGCAGCGCAGAATACAGTAATACCACGCCTAAAAACAGCTTAAATAGATGGGTAGGTAAACTGATATGTCCACCCACATACGCCAGTGGAATAGCCAATACGGCAAACGGCCAAAATAATGACCAAGAAAAATGGCCTGCGCGATAAAACTGCCAAGCAGTAATGCTGGCAACTAAAATATTGAGGGATAAAGCGGTGGGTTTAATGACTTCAGGCGCAAAAGACAACAGCGACATCACAGCAATATAGCCTGAGGCGCCGGCGTGACCGACTGAGGAATACAGCGTGGCAATAATAAACACTGCCACAAAAAATACCACTAAAAGCTCTATCCCCATTTACCTGCCCTACGCTATTACTGTTATTGATGGTTGCCTAGTGGGTTTTGTATCGCTATCAATGCGTACTGGCGGCAAAGTCAATTTGCCTGCCTAAGATTTAAGCATGCATCACCCCACGACTGATGCGGCTAGCAGACATTGAGTATTTGCTTACTTTTTCTGCCAAGCACCGTCTTTTTGATAGTACCAACCCGTTTGCGCTTTATCTACCCAACGTCCGGCAAAAGTGCTTTGAATTTCGCCCTGCCATTCGGGATGACCATTGGCGGTGGCAATTTCTAAATACAGTTTGGCGCGGTCGGCATTTTCATCTTTGACCAAGCCAGCCAAGGCACCGCGTTGAGATAACGGCACGGCACTGGCATCTTTTACCGCAATAAAGCCGTCTTGGGTCAGGCCAATAGCTCCCGCATTATAGTGCCCTTGCAATTGGCCGTGTCGATTTTGCATACTAGCTTTGATGGCAGAAATGGCGGGTGTATTTGCTTCTAAATCAGCGGCGGCTTGCACCATGCCTATCCACGATAGGAATAAAGTCGTCACCAAACCGGTAATAAGTAAAAGTTTTTTCATGAGGTTGTCCTATTATTTGGCTGGCGTTTCAGTGTTAGGCGTGGCTGCAGGAGGCGCACCACTTGCACCATCTAGACCCTCTTTTAATTGCCACACTTCATCAATGATTTTATCGGCAGCTTTTTCTGCTGCCGCTGCCGGAAAATAAATATTAATAGTAACGCAGGCTGGCATGGCAACCGCCGCCGCGATGACTACACTGATGATGACTTTTTTATTAAATATTTGATACATAAGATTCCTCAACTCACTGACCGACTAATCTGACTATGCATTTACTTTAATATGTATAGCACACTGTTAATTGACGATGACTTTGGTATTGCCATCGGTAATCCGTTTCATTCTGGCCAGCAAATCTTGCCAGCTGACATATTGCGTAAAGCCATTGACGTTGACAGAAGGCACGCCTCTCCCTTTAACGATGATGAACCCGGTCGGCGTTGACTCAACGCCGCCCATTTTGCATATATCTTGTCTCAACTCGCAGCTTAAGCCTATCTTTTCATAATTAAATTCTTTAAAAAAGCGCAAAAACGTACGTTGCAAGGCCGCTGCTGTGCCCTCCCCGCCTAGTGCAGTGATATTTTCTACCGCGCGTTGCGAGATTTTTTTTAGATGTTTACCGTCCGCCGTTTGAATAATCGCTTTCATACTCACCGGCTTCCAGTTTTCCAGTTTCAAATTGGCTACATCGCCTTCTAGCTTACCCTCAATTGAGCCAAAGTTAAACGTGCGCGTTAAATCGCCTAAATCAATGTCACGCATTTTAAGGTTGGCATACAGCTTGGGCGCCACCCCTAACGGGTCATCAATACGCAAACCTGACATCGCCACCATACCCTTAAACATATTAAATTGCATTTGGCCATCCATATTAAGCTGTTGATTTGCATAAGTAATCAGCGGAATATTGCCATCAATTTGGCCTGTCATTTCTGGCCATTTTAACGCCTTGCTAAAACTGTTCATGGAGATAGGTTGCAGCGCCATTTGCAAATGCCAGACCATGCCATGGTTGACCCACGCCGCCGACACGTCTTCAAACTGTAAAGCACCGTCTAAAATGGGCAAACGTAAACTAGGCGTGGTGATGGAATAGCGGTTCACCTCGGCTTGCAAGTGCGTCACACCTAACGGCATGTTTAATAAGTGACCTTTTTCATACGCCAAAAAGATATTTTTCGGCACATCGTAATCCCACGGAATATGCGCATTGACATTGCTAAAGCCAAATTTGCCGTTTAAATCTTCTATATTGGCGTTTTCAATATTCAACTCAAAGTTCAGCGGTCGCAAATCTTTGACATGAATTTTCCAGTCCGCCCTGCCAGATACTTTTAAGTTGCCGAACACGGATTTGGCGGCTATCGGCTGGATAAAGGTTTGATAAAGACCATTAAAGTCCACATTGTGCGCATCCACTTTAATGCTATTAAACGCTTTCGTCTGCACATTCATTTCAGCACTGGCCGATAATTTTCCGACGCCATTAATAGTTAAATTGGCTTGGTCTATGGCCAGCATAGGCGCAGCATAGCTGCCAGAAATATTAAATTGACTGCCGGCTTGGCCAAAATAAAACGGCTGCCAAAACAGTTCACCAGCTTGCCAATCTATTAGCCCTTGCCACAGCCATTTGGCGTTGACTTTTTGCGCAGAGAGCTTAAGCGTGCCCGCTAATTTTTCGCCGGCATGTAAGCCAGAGGCATCACTAAACTTAACGTCTTTAAACTGAATATTGGCTTCTAAGCCATTGGTTTCCTTGCCATTTTTTTGTGGCACAAAGTCTATGCTAAACGGTACATTGGCATGCTCGCCCGCATACAAGCCATCGCTGCAATGCCAAATATCTTGTTGCTTATTGGGCGGAATCAAACAGTAGAGATTCAAATCGCCCCATTGTTTATCCAGCAAGGGTTTAATTTCGGCATGAAAGCTAATGCTAGGTTGCGGATTAAGTTTACGATAATCAATATAAATCGTAGGTTTACGCGCCTCAAACTTGTCAGAGCTAATCTGGCTGGCGTTAATGAGTAAGGTGGTATCGGCTTTGAGGTCGAGCAAGATATGCGCATTGTCTAAGCGCGTGTTGCCATATGTTAAGGTTTTGGCATCCACCACAGCTTTGTCATTGCCGCTTAAATCCAGCGTTACTTTGGCGTCGGTCAGTATAGCTTGATCATACGAAATGCTATCTGCCGTTAGGCTAATACTACTTAGTGCAAAAGCATGGCTTGCTGACAACACAAATGCGCATGCAACCACCAGCACTGCATGCCACATATTAAGCGGGGAACACGCCTGTAGACAGATAACGGTCACCACGATCACAGACAATAGACACAATCACGGCGTTTTCTAGCTCTTTAGACAGTTGCAATGCCGTGTACAAACCGCCACCACTGGAGATACCAGCGAAAATACCTTCTTCTGTGGCGAGTTTTCGCGTCATGTGTTCAGCATTTTTTTGGCTAACATAGCGCAGCTCATCGACACGTTTGGCGTCATAAATTTTAGGTAAATAGTCTTCTGGCCATTTGCGTATGCCAGGAATTTGCGCGCCCTCTTCTGGCTGTACGCCTATGATTTTAATGGCGGGATTTTGCTCTTTTAAGTAACGTGATACGCCCATGATGGTACCCGTGGTGCCCATGCTGGCAACAAAATGTGTGATTTTGCCAGCTGTATCGCGCCAAATTTCTGGCCCAGTGCCTTCGTAATGCGCCAGCGGATTATCCTGATTACCAAACTGATCCAGCACAATGCCTTCGCCTTCGGCTTGTAATTTCATCGCCACATCCCGAGCCAACTCCATGCTGCCGTCTTTAGGCGTCAAAATCAGCTCAGCACCATAGGCGCGCATGCTTTGGCGACGCTCTATGCTTTGATTTTCCGGCATCACCAAAATCATTTTGTAGCCGCGCATAGCCGCCACCATCGCCAATGCTATGCCGGTATTGCCACTGGTGGCTTCAATCAACGTGTCACCTGGTTGAATATCACCACGCGCTTCCGCCCGCGTAATCATGCTATAAGCCGGCCTATCTTTCACTGAACCGGCCGGGTTATTGCCTTCTAGCTTAAGTAAAATGGTATTGCTAGTGTTGCCCGCTAAGCGTTGTAATTTAACTAGCGGCGTGTTGCCGACAAAATCGTCCAGTGTTTTAACATTCATATTATTTTTTAGGCATACTATTTTTTTATTAAGAAGCGTGCAGTCAGGGTGACTGCTACAAATATTACCGGCCCAGCAAACACACCATAATAAATGGCATGGGCAATGGCCGAGTTGCGTCCAGCGTCGGCATAGGCATGCCAAAAGGTAAAGTTGTTAAACCAGCCATAAGCAAAACATGCGATTAAAAAAACCAGCAACGCCCAGCCCGCCAGCTTAAAACAGGTGCTCCAACTTCTTAAGTGACTAGCTTCAGCACCTTCTAGTGGGTCGCTCATACGGATGGCCTTTTTAATAGCCACACTGCATAACCACCTAATGCGACAAAGCAGATTAAGCCCAATTGCGGCAAGGTGAGGCCTAATAATGTCCAGTCTATCGCCGCGCAATCGCCAGTGCCTCTAAAAATCAAGGTGAACATTTTTTTGAGCGGAAAATTCTCAAACATATAATCAAAGCCTACGCCGCAATCGGCAATCATGCTTTCTTTATTGGCCTGCAAATACCAATGCCTAATCGCCACACCGGCGCCGCCCAAAGCAGTCAATACTTGTAACAGCGCTAATATTTTCTTAAACCAATGCACTGGCGGAATGAACGCGGCAATTAAAAACAATACACCCAAGCCCATAAAAATAATGCGTTGGCTAATGCATAACGGGCACGGCTCTAAGTGGTATTGCGTTTGAATCACTAAGGCTAAAGCGACAATGGCAAAACTTGCTGCGAATCCTAGTAAATAGCCCAACTTTCCTGACAAACATTTCATAATGCGCTTCTCGGTGAGAATTTCTTAAAAATCAGATTGTAATAGATAATAAAGGCTATGACTGATTCTGACAGCGCACCAGCACAAAAAATCCTCAGCGTAAGCGAGCTCAACCGATTGGCCCGTGAAGTATTGGAGACGCGCTTTCCATTATTTTGGGTGGCCGGTGAGGTTTCTAACTTTACCCGCGCCGCCAGTGGGCATTGGTATTTTTCGCTCAAAGACGCTGCAGCGCAAGTACGCTGTGTGATGTTTAAAGGCCGTAATAGTTATGTCGATTTTATGCCGCGTGAAGGCGACAAGATTGAAGCACGCTGCACGGTAACGCTATACGAAGCGCGTGGCGACTTTCAGCTGACCGTTGAATTTGTGCAAAAAGCTGGCTTGGGCACACTGTTTGAAGCGTTTGAAAAGCTCAAAGCCAAACTGAGTCATGAAGGGCTATTTGATGCGCAATATAAACAAGCGATTCCTAAGCATCCACTGCGTATAGGCATTGTCACTTCGCCCGATGCCGCTGCATTACGCGATGTTCTGACTACACTCAAGCGTCGCAATCCTAATATTAAGGTGATTATTTACCCTACACCTGTGCAAGGCAAAGGCGCAGCGGCGCTGATCGCCAAAGCCATTCACAGCGCCAGTGCACGCAATGAGGTTGATACGCTGATTATTTGTAGAGGTGGCGGCAGCTTAGAAGATTTATGGCAATTTAATGAGGAAGTAGTGGCGCGGGCGATAGATGATTGTCCGATACCGACTATTAGTGGTGTTGGTCATGAAACCGACTTTACTATTTGTGATTTTGTGGCGGATATGCGTGCCGCCACGCCCACTGCGGCGGCTGAGCTTGCTTGTATGGACATCAATAGTTTAATGGCTGAACTGGCACAATTAAAAAAACGCTTGCAAAGACAAATGGACGCGACGTTAAACCAGCATGCACAAAGACTTGACTTTTTAACGTGTAGATTAATCTCACCACAGCAACAAATTAGCCATAAAATCATTCAAATACAGCAGCTTAGCCGTCGCTTAGCGTTAAGCGCGCAGCAACAGCTGCAACAACATCAACATTACCTACTTAGATTATCAGACAGCTTGCACCAACTGAATCCACACAATGTACTGGCACGCGGCTATGCCATGGTACAAAACAGCCAAGGGCAGATGATCACCTCCAGCCAACAACTGGCCATTGGTGAGACGGTCAAGTTAAGCCTGCATCAAGGTGAAGCAAACGCCAGCATTGTGACTAAATCTTAGTTGCACGGCCTTAATAACAGAGCCTAAAGTACAGCGTTTCAAGTGCATGAACTGCCACTTGCCACCCTAGCATTTAGGCATTACGCACTAGCGCATGGTCTACGTGATCCATTAGCTCTTTTAAAAATGCATCTAAAGCATGCTGAGAAAACTTATTGCTTAAATAATCGATGGCTTGATAATCAATTTCTACCTGATTTTGATCAAAACGCTCGACCGCCTTTAATAGTTTCTCTACAAAATCTTTGATATCGCCACACATCACCTCTTCAAAACATGACAAATGCATGATTTCTTTATTGCCTTCACCGCTGTAGCCGATGACCAAATTACCACTCATCGCCGCCATCACTGGCGGCATGGCCAAGCCTTCTAACTCACTGAAGGATAAGAATATTTTTGATTCTGTAAAGATATCGTAGACTTCTTGCTCCGTGACGCCGTCTATTGGCACCAATTGCCAGTGTTTAGGTAACTTATCACCCAGTAAATGCAAAACCAAAGCACTGTGTCTAGCTAACTTTCTTGGCATGTAGGTAATAGTATTTTTCTTTTGTGCCAGCGGGATGTACTTGGCTTTATCGATGACATAGGGTGCTTTAATAATTTTGTCAGCACATTTAGGAAACGCCATCTTGATGTTGGCGGTGGTATCGTCAGATACGCTAATAATAAAAGCTGCTTGCTCGTATACACGTTGTAACTGGGTGAAGTCGCCAAAACCAATCGACATTTCCAACTCCATGATGTAACCATTTAATACAGAAATCGCGTAGGGAATACGGTTTTCGATGAGGGTACGAGTGTTACTCAAAGCAAAGATTTCAGGCACGATGATAAATTCTTTGGCCGGATCAAATGTTAAGTCAGTTTTTAAAGGTGAATTATATTTAAATAACGTAGGGTTGAAACTTGGCTCTTGTGCATAGAGCACAGCAGCCGTAAAGCCCTTGTACTGTAAAGCATTAATTACATCGACATAATTGTTGGCCACAATATTACCGCCACAAGGATAACGTAGAGCAGGTAGCGCGTAGACGATCTTTTTAGCGTGGTTGGGAGTCCGATTAACTACAGAATAAACCACTTCCTTTTTTCTAAGTGCTTCCAGTTTTTTAGTGGTAAATTTTTTGATAAGTTTATCTAACACGCGCATTTCAATGACTTCCAAATAATAAAAAAGTTAAAGCTAACATTACATACTATGTCGAATACTACCATTGCGCCCAAAATTCATCTGTAAAATAGGTATAAAAACTTGTAAATATCGGCCACTGTTTTTATTTTACAAAAATTGATTGGTTTGCATTATCAATTAGCTGATAATAGCCATTTGCTGATTTAGTACACCTACATGGACAATCACCACTCAAAAAAACCTGCACTCCCTGCCATGGCACTGGCCGCGCTGGGCGTGGTATTCGGCGATATTGGTACCAGCCCTTTGTATACCATGAAAGAAGTGTTTGCAGTTGGCCATCACCCACTAGCGTTGAATGCCGGTAATGTCTACGGCATTCTATCGCTCATTACTTGGGCACTGATTTTGATTGTGTCAATTAAATATGTCGCTTTCATTATGCGCGCCGATAACCGCGGTGAAGGTGGCATTATGGCGCTATTGGCATTGGCCACGCGTAATGCTGAGGGCAACCATCGCAAGCAACGCAAGATTATGCTGCTAGGCATTTTGGGGGCTTGCATGTTTTATGCCGATGGCATGATTACGCCGGCCATTTCAGTATTGTCTGCGATCGAAGGCCTAGAGGTTGCCGCACCCAGTCTACACTCACTCATCGTACCGATTACCCTCGTGGTCTTGTTTTTATTATTTTGGGCGCAAAGCAAAGGTACCGCCGTGGTGGGCGCACTATTTGGCCCGGTGATGCTGCTATGGTTTGGCACGTTGGGCGTGCTAGGTGCGATTAACATTGCCCACGACACCACCATCTTACATGCGCTCAATCCCATGTACGGTTTTCACTTCTTCATGAGTCAACCTTGGATTGCCTTTGTGGCCTTAGGCGCTGTTGTGCTGGCAGTGACTGGCGCAGAAGCACTGTACGCCGACATGGGCCATTTTGGACGATTTCCTATCCGCCTGGCGTGGTTTGGCTTTGTATTGCCTGCATTGCTACTTAACTACTTTGGCCAAGGCTCGCTCATCTTGCACGATGTCAATGCTGTACAAAATCCGTTTTATCACTTAGCGCCCGAGTGGGCGTTGTTTCCGCTCATTGGACTGGCTACCCTAGCCACAGTCATCGCTTCACAAGCCGTAATTACTGGTGCGTTTTCTGTCTCTCGCCAAGCTTTACAACTCGGCTATTTGCCACGTATGCATGTTGCACATACCTCAGAAAGCGAGCAAGGCCAAGTCTATATGCCACGCGTCAATTGGGGTTTGATGATAGCCGTGATGGTATTAGTGATTAGTTTTGGCAGTTCTGGCGATTTGGCTGCGGCTTATGGGATTGCGGTAACTGGTGACATGGTCATCACGACGTTATTAGCAGCCATTGTGTTTCATGAGATTTGGGGCTGGAGTAAATGGAAAACTGGCGCATTGGTGGCTCTATTTTTAGTAGTCGATTTAGCCTTCTTTAGCGCCAATATACTGAAAGTACCTGACGGTGGCTGGGTGCCGTTATTGATTGGCGCCTTTATTTTCATCTTAATGTTGACGTGGAAAACCGGTCGCCGCTTGCTCTACACTCGGCTAAAAACAGAATCGATGGATTTAGTCCCCTTTATTGAAGCCATAGGTGCACACCCGCCTATCCGTGTTGCTGGTACAGGCATGTTTTTAACCCCTAACCCAGAAGGCGTGCCGCATGCCATGCTGCATAATTTAAAACATAACAAAGTCTTGCACGAAAAAGTGGTGATTTTGACCGTCAAGATTTCCGATATTCCGCACACCAACGAATATGAGCGCGTACATGTCGAGGCGATGCCGTTTGAGTTTTATCGTGTTACCGTTAATTATGGCTTTAAAGATGAGCCTGATTTGCCTAGAGATTTACTGTTGTGCCGTCATCAAGGCTTAGAGCTAGATACTATGGACACATCATTTTTTATCGGCAAAGAAATTCTACTGGCTAAAGAAAAATCTGAAATGCCGATTTGGCGGAAAAAAATATTTATTGCCATGTTCCGCAGTGCGGAAACCATTACCAATCAATTCAAATTACCACCTAATCGTGTGGTTGAACTTGGGACACAAGTAAAAATCTAGGGCTGACTTAAATTGTCACTTCTGTTATCAACCGCACAGGCATTTGAGGCGTTAAAGGGTGATAATCATCATAGAAATGGGGAAATTGTATGAAAACATTATATAGCGCACTACTGGCCGTCTTGGCATTACAACTGAGCAGCTGCGCCACCACCACGAATGACACGGTGTCTGGCGTTAAACGCTCGCAACTCATGCTACTGCCTGCCGATAGCGTAGACAGCATGTCGGCTCAAGCGTATAGCAAAACACTGAATGAAGCGGCTGGCAAAAAAACCTTGAATGCCGATAAAGCCATGTTAGAGCGTGTACGCAGAATATCCAACCGGCTGATTGCACAAGTAGGTGTGTTTAGACCAGATGCCACGCAGTGGAAATGGGAAGTCAACGTCGAAAAAAACGACCAGTTGAATGCATACTGCATGCCAGGTGGCAAAATCATGGTGCTGTCAGGTTTAATCGATAAAATCAATGCCACTGATGATGAATTAGGTGCGGTCATTGGTCACGAAATTGCCCATGCCTTACGCGAGCATGGACGTGAGCGCATGTCACAAGCTTATGTGCAACAATTTGGCTTACAAGCGATTGCGGCTTTTGCCACGGGCACCACCGGCGCGGTAGCAGCGCAAGCGGCTGGTATGGGCTCACAACTCTTCTTTTCTATGCCAAATGGCCGTGAACAAGAGCGTGAAGCCGACAAAATGGGCTTAGAACTGGCTGCGCGCGCAGGTTACAATCCAGATGCAGCGGTCACACTGTGGCAAAAGATGGGCGCGCAGTCTAAGAGTGCGCCCCCAGAATTTTTTAGTACGCACCCGGCCAATGAGAACAGAATTGCCGACTTAAAGGCACTAGCGCCTAAAGTCAGACCACTGTACGAAGCAGCCAAAGCCAAACGATAAATTGTCTATAGTGTTTTGCCCAGCAAGCGCATGAGCCTCTCATGCGCTTTATTTTTGGTGCCTAGTCAATTTAGGTTAAAATAGCGTTTTTACTGATTTCACTTTTATTTAAATACCTTACCTTTAGAGAATATTATGGATCCACGTCAAACGATTATTGAGGCCGCATTTGAAGACCGCGCCAACATCAACCCAAGCAACGCCTCTGCTGAAATTAAAGCCACCGTTGCCTCTATTATGAGCGATTTAGATGCAGGTCATTTGCGCGTGGCTTCACGTGTAGGTGACACGCAGCAATGGGAAACGCATCAATGGCTGAAAAAAGCTGTGCTGTTGTCTTTCCGCTTAGAGGACAACGTGTTACTAGACGGCGGATGCACCCAATATTTTGACAAAGTGCCGCCAAAATTTGCCGACTATACCGCAGAAGATTTTAAAGCAGGCGGCTTCCGCGTAGTGCCCAATGCGATTGTACGTCGCGGTTCATTTATTGGCAAAAATGCGGTACTGATGCCATCTTATGTCAACATCGGCGCCTATGTAGGCGAAGGTACCATGGTGGATACTTGGGCCACCGTCGGCTCATGTGCGCAAATTGGTAAAAATGTACACTTATCTGGTGGCGTAGGCATTGGTGGTGTATTAGAGCCAGTACAAGCAGGACCTACCATTATTGGCGACAACTGCTTTATTGGCGCACGTTCAGAGGTAGTAGAGGGTGTGGTAGTAGAAGATAACTGCGTGATTTCTATGGGCGTCTATATCGGCCAATCAACCAAAATTTACGACCGCGAAACTGGCGAAGTATTTTATGGTCGCGTGCCTGCTGGCTCAGTGGTGGTGGCTGGTAATTTACCGTCTAAAGATGGCAGCTATAGTTTGTATTGCGCCGTCATCGTTAAAAAAGTAGACGCTAAAACGCTAGGCAAAGTGGGCATTAACGAACTTTTACGTGGCATTTAATTAAATTGTAATACACTCTTTTTTGTGTTGAAACGCTTTGCTATTTAAATAACCATGCTATTTAAATAGCAAAGCTGCAGTAACGGAGATGAACACCAGACTGAATTTAGATATACACACCTACCATTTGATACGTTGATGATTAGGCTCAACTGGCCTGCTACCTTGTTAAGGCCAGTGTAATGATGGCTTTGACTGATCGCGCTAAACTGGCATAGCTATTGCTTGTAACGACTGAATTTTAAAAACAGAACGAATATCAATAATATGTTTTCAGAATATAGTAGCTCTATCATGCTTTTTTCACTGATGGCCGGTGCGCTAGCATGCTTCACGAGCTTTGGTTTCGTCTCTTCCTTATACAAAGCGCCACCGCAACACTATCAAACACTGCTCATCACCTACGCTACCCTAGTCGGCTCAGGTTTGTTGATTATTCATTTTATGAATATGAGAGCGTTTAATCGCCTCTATCTCACCGGCCATTCTTACTTTTATATCCTGCTATCGTTTGTGTTTGCAGTAGCGGTGGGTTATGTGGTGTTGCATACCTCTAATAAAAAAACGCTGCCGCTAAAAGCGTTGCTCAGTGGTGGCATACAAGCAGGCCTGTATGGCTTTGGCATATTCTACTTCTTTACTATTGCCATGTTTCCAGACCAATTTGAAATTTTACTGCTGCCCAGTACGCTGGCTCTGCTCATCAGCGTAGGCGTGGCCTTACTCACCATTATCACCATGTATTGGTTAAAAAGTTACGATGGTGCGCATTGCTATAAAGTAAGGGCATTGTTCTCACTACTGATAGCCATCGGCATTTTATCGACACATTTAGCATTCAATACCAGCCTCAGCCAGATAGGCTACGACACCAGCAATAACAGCTTGCTTAATACTAACTTCATCACTATGTTGCTGGCCATGCTGCTCATTTTTGTCTTTTTAACCGCATTTATCGTGGTGATTTTCTATGACAAAGTGAACCCTAGCACCATCAAAAGCATTAACTTTAAAAACACCACTTCGATCAGCAACACCCTAGAGTCATTTGACCCATTGACTAAATTGCCTAATCGCAATGCACTCAGCCAACATTTACAATTGGCCGCCAAAAAATGTGACCGCATTGGTGACAGCATGGCCTTAGCTTATATCGATTTAGATCACTTCAAGCCAGTGAATGATAACTTTGGCCACCATGTGGGTGATTTGTTGCTCATAGAAGTGGCTGAGCGTTTTAATACCGCCATCCGTAATTGCGATTATATTGCGCGTGCCGGTGGTGATGAATTTGTCGCCATATTGGGCGAGATAGATGCGCATGAAAGTATCGTTGCCGCGGTACAACGTATTATTGATGCGGTGAACGAGCCGTTTTTTATTGAAGGTCATGTCATCGAAATTTCTTGCTCAGTCGGCGTGGCCACGTATCCACGTGATGGCAACCTAGAAAAGCTTAAGCTAAGCGCTGATGCCGCCATGTACAAAGCAAAGGAAAACGGTAGAAATCAATTTAGATTTTATGATGCAGAAATCGAGCAGGCCTCTGATGAAATGCAAAAAATCAGAAAAGAATTGTTAGATGCGATTGAAAAAAATCAATTTACGCTGCACTTTCAACCCAAAGTGAATGCTAGAACACAAGCGCTAGCCGGTGCCGAAGTATTAATGAGATGGAATCACCCTAGCAAGGGCTTGCTCACACCCTTTCATTTTATTGAGGCGGCTGAGCGCTTTGGCTTTATTGACAAGATTAACCATTGGGTGCTGACACAATCGTGCAAAACCATTAACCACGCGCGTAAACAGGGCCTAGATTTACATTTATCACTGAATTTATCGCGCCAACAATTTCGCAACGTGCAGTTGGTTGATGACATCAAACAAGTCATGGATGAATACGCCATTGAGCCGCAAGCCATTGTGTTTGAGATTTCCGAAGCGCATGCTATCCATAATCAAAGTCAGTTTAAAAAGTTGCTTTCTAAGTTTAAAGCCGCCCATTTAAAGGTATCGATTGATGACTTTGGCTTGCACCCTTTCAGCCTGACTTATTTGCAGAATCTGGAAGTAAGTGAAGTGAAACTAGACAAATCCTTCACATCTGGTGTGGTGAAATACCGTTCGGCACTGGCCATCGTTGATGCAGTGGTCAAACTGGCGCATGCACTCAACTTATCGGTAGTGGCAGAAGGTGTTGAATCTGACGAGCAGCGCAAAGCCTTGCTGACCACGGGCTGCGACCAAATGCAGGGTTACTTCTTTGCTAGACCCATGCCTGAAACTGCGCTATTTGATTTATACAAGCGACTCAACGAGCGTTT
>DASWSZ010000093.1:0-22371 GCA_036402395.1 Methylophilus sp. | reverse complement strand
AACCGGTGATTTTGATGTGGTGGTGTTGGGTTGGGGTTTAGGGCTAGACCCAGACCAATACAATATTTGGCACTCTAGCCAACAAGCACCGGGGCAGTTTAATTTTGTAGGCTACAACAACCCTACGATTGATAAATTGCTAGAACAAGGCCGCACAGAGCTAGACCCAGACAAGCGCATGAAGATTTATCATGAGTTTGCTAAGGTGTTGTTAGATGATGCGCCTATTGTCTATTTGTCTGCCGGTTATGGCCTCACCGCCATGCACAAGCGTATTAAAGGCATTGCAGAACCCGTGCCCCCGGCAGGCGTGGGCTATGACTCACAAAAATGGTATATCCCAGCGCCATTTAGACGCAACCAAATCAGCGCAAACTAATTACACTTATGATTAAATATTTGATAAAACGAGTGTTGTGGATGATCCCGATGCTGATCGGCATCAGCTTAATTTCCTTCTTTATCATGCACTTAGCGCCGGGCGATATCACCAACAATGAAGCTTCGTTTAACCCTAAAGCCTCAGAAGAATCGCGGCAAAAACTACGTGAGCTGTATAACTTAGACAAACCGGTCATTGTGCAATACGGGCTATGGCTTAAGCGTATGGTGCAGTTAGATTTTGGCAACTCGTTTGCTGGCCATCAAAAACCGGTATTTTGGCAAACCACCGATAAAGACGGCAACGTCACCAAAGGCATGATTCAAGAAGCGTTGCCGATTACCTTGATGATTAATATTATAGGATTGGCCATTACGCTGCTGTTAGCGATACCGTTGGGGGTATTGGCAGCGCGCAAATATCAAGGCTGGCAAGATAGATCAATTACGTTATTCAATTTTGTGGGTTTTTCTATTCCCGGCTTTTGGCTTTCTTTGTTGTTAATGTACTGGTTAGGCGTGATGAACAACTGGTTGCCGATTTCTGGCTTGCATAGTTTAAATTATGAATCTATGGACACTTGGGACAAAATTAAGGACAGTGTCAGTCATTTGATTATGCCTGTGTTGATTCCTTCTATAACGGGGTTGGCTGGCATTACGCTATTTGTTAAAAACGGCATGTTGGATGTCTTGCAACAAGACTATATTACCACCGCACGTGCCAAAGGTCTTAACGAACATCAAGTGGTGTACACCCACGCGTTACGTAACGCCCTACTGCCGCTGATTACCATTGTGGGCTTATCCATCCCCGGTTTAATTGGTGGCTCGGTGATTGCGGAAACCATTTTTGCCATCCCCGGCATGGGTAAGTTATTTTATGATGCTGTGTTGATGCGTGATTTTCCAGTGGTGATGGGCATCCTCACCATAGGCTCAGCCCTCACCTTGGTAGGTAATTTAGTGGCCGATGTCGCTTACGCTTGGGCTGACCCGCGCGTGCGTCGCGGTGTGGTGAGGGGTTAATATGTACGCCGTCTTCAAAAAAATATTAGCCAATCCGCTCGCCAAAACTGGCTTTGTGATTATTGTCGTCATCTTTATATTGGCGATGTTAGCGCCAATCATTTCACCTTACGACCCTGATGCATTTGACGTCAAAGCCATCTTGCTAGAGCCGTCTATGGCGCATTGGATGGGCACCGATGGCTTGGGCCGCGATGTGCTGAGTCGTATGTTGCATGGCGGCCGGATTTCATTATTGGTAGGCTTGGTGGCGGTGGGCATTTCCACTGCTATCGGCATTGTCCTTGGCGCGATTGCTGGCTATTACCGTGGTTGGGTGGACACCGTGATTATGCGACTAGTCGACATCATGCTGTCTATTCCCAGCTTTTTCCTGATTTTGGCGGTCATCGCGTTTCTAACGCCGTCTATCATCAATATTATGATAGTGATTGGCTTAACCTCATGGATGGGCGTGACGCGCTTGGTACGCGCTGAATTTTTAAGCTTATCTGAGCGTGAGTTTGTACAAGCCTCTCGCACCTTAGGTGCTAAAGATGCGCGCCTAATTTTCACGCATTTATTACCCAACAGCCTAACACCGATTATTGTCAGTTCGGTACTAGGCGTCGCCAGTGCAGTATTGATGGAATCGGGCTTAAGCTTTTTAGGGCTAGGCGTACAAGCGCCGCAAGCGTCATGGGGCAACATTCTCACCGATGGCAAAGAGTATATTCAATTTGCCTGGTGGTTGTCGCTCTACCCCGGCATGGCCATCTTAATCACTGTGTTAGGGTATAATCTGCTGGGTGAGGGTTTGCGTGATGCGCTAGACCCACGTAGCGGTGCAAACAAATAGCATAATACATCGGCTTACGCACACAAGCATCGGCGCCTTTAACAGCGCATGCAAACTTCAATACAATCATAAAATTAGAATACTACAGGGATAATTATGGGATTTCTTGCGGGTAAAAAAATACTCATCGCGGGCTTATTAAGCAACCGCTCCATCGCTTACGGCATAGCTGCCGCCATGAAACGTGAAGGCGCAGAGCTAGCGTTTACCTACCAAATGGAAAAACACGAAAAACGTGTGGCCGATTTAGCTGCTGATTTTGGTTCTACCATAGTATTGCCATGTGATGTCGCAGAAGATGCACAAATTGATGCCCTCTTCCCTGCACTGGCCAAACACTGGGATGGCTTAGATGGTTTGGTGCATTCACTGGCGTTTGTGCCTAAAGTAGCGTTAGATGGTGACTACTTAGACGCAGTCAATCGTGAATATTTCCGTATTGCGCACGACATCAGCTCATACAGTTTTTCTGCCTTAGCCAAAGCCGCTTACCCAATGATGGAAGGCCGTAAAGGCAGCTTACTTACCTTAAGTTATTTAGGCGCAGAGCGCACTATGCCTAACTATAACGTAATGGGCGTAGCCAAAGCCAGCCTTGAAGCCAACGTGCGCTACTTGGCACAAAGCTTAGGCCCACGTGGCATACGCGTCAATGCCGTATCAGCCGGACCGATTAAAACGCTGGCCGCCAGTGGCATTGCCGACTTTGACAAGATGATAGGCTTTAACGAGCGCCATGCCGCCTTGCGCCGCAATGTGACGATAGAAGAAGTAGGCAACGCGGCAGCCTTTTTATGTAGCGATTTAGCCTCAGGCATTACTGGCGAAATCACCTATGTGGATGGCGGCATGAATATTACCGCGGCGGGTCAAATTGATTAATCACCAAATTGATTAATCACTAAGTAAAGTAATAGCTGACTGCAGTAATAGCTAGCCAATAAAAAAGCTGATGTAATCACATCAGCTTTTTTACTTCCATCACTAAATTTACATACTTAAATTATTACAAACCATTCAGTCGCTAAAGGCTTATTCCGGCTTACCCAATAACACGCCAGTATTAACACTAATTTTCTCTTTGGCTTTGAGTGAAGCCGCATACGCACTCACATACTCCTCACCTAACGCTGCTTGATACTCTGCTTCAGCCGATTTCTTAGCTTCCTCGTCATCCGCCAATTGGTTGGTCACCGCCGTCACTTTCACAATGACATAAGCTTTATTAGCATCCAAGAAACCTGCATAGGCCGGCAACTTTTGCGTATTAATTTTAAATACCTGGTTCATCACAGCATCAGTTAAACCTTGCGCATTTTTCCTATCCACCACGACAGGTGGAATCCAATCCAACGACGTACCCGCATCGCCAGACTTAAGGGTAGCCAGCACAGACGCACCTTTGTCTGACGCCAATTTAACCGCTTGCTCTAACTTTAATAACGCCTCAATACCACCCTTGACTTCATCAAAACTACGTGGCGCTTCTGGCTTATGTTCAACAACGCGCACAGCCACTAAGTTGTTAGGCGAGACTTCTACCGCTTCAGAATTACGTTTTTCTTTTAATACTTCGTCCGAAAACGCCAACGCCATTAACTTATCGCTTTTAAAGTACTTTGCACCGTCTTCACGACTCATCCAAGCCGTTGTTTGCAGTTGCAAATTAAACTTCTTGGCGGCTGGTTGCAAGCTGGCAGATTGCTCGTATACCGTATTGCTAAACTCTTCTGACAGTTCAGCGTATTTTTGCTGCGCTTTTTGGAAAATCAACTCAGCCTTAATTTACGGTTTCATCTTATCAAACGATGACGATTGACACGTAATACCATTGAGTTTAATAATATGGTAGCCAAACTCAGACTCTACCAACTCGCTGATTTGATCGACTTGCATGGCAAATACGGCATCCTCAAACGGTTTGACCATAGCACCTCGGCCAAAGCTACCTAAGTCTCCGCCCTTAGTGGCAGAGCCAGTATCTTGCGAGTGTTTAATCGCCAGCTCTTCAAAACTTTTAGGGTTATTCTTCACTTGCGCCAAAATATCTAAGGCTTTCTGTTTGGCAGCCGCTTTGTCTTGTGCTGTGGCACCGCCAGCAAAGCCTATTAAAATATGGCTGGCCTGACGTTGCTCATCACCTTGAAACTTAGTGATATTGCTGTCATAGAATTCTTTGACTTCTGCATCGGTGACGCTCACTTGATTCATTAAACCAGCGGCAGATAACAAAGCAAACTCTAACTTCACTTGCTCAGGCACTTTAAATTTGTCTTTATGTTGATCGTAATAGGCTTTCACTTGCTCAGGCGTCACTTTCACCGCGCTGACAAATTCAGCCGCTTTAATGTCCACCGTGCTCACTTCACGTTGTTGAAACGCATATTGCAAAGCTTCGTCAGCCACCACTTTGGGCGCCACGGCTAATGCAGCTAGACCATCGCGCGCTTGTTGCATCAGCAAGTCATGACGAATACTGCTCTCAAACTTGGCGGCAGTGAGTTTATTTTGTAGCAGAGTTTTTTGGTACAAATCTTCAGAAAACTTACCGTTTTCTTGAAACTCTGGCATGCCTAAAATATGTTGACTCAATTGTTCATCGCTAATTTTAAAATGCGCACGTTCGACTTCTAACGACACTAAACGACGTGTAATTAAGCCATCCAGAACCGATTGTTTTAGCTGCGGACTTTCCAGCATAGCAGCATCTACTTTTTGCCCTTCTGATTGCAAACGATTACGCACATTTTCGATGGCGTTACCAAATTCCTGTATTGAAATTTTTTCGCCACCCACTGTCGCTACTGCCACGTTACTGCCAGCGTTATTCAGGTAGGAATCGATGCCAAACAAGGCAAAAGGCACGGTAATCAGCGCCAAAATAAACTTAGCAATCCAACCCTGTGTGTATTTTCTAATTGCGTCTAACATAATCCATTCTCTCTTAAAGCTAACATGCTTAGACCAAGCATAAAAAACTGATGAAATTAACTGCGATAACCCGACAATATAACATAAACCAACCCTGTTTATGAGGGCTGCCGACGCAAGAAGTTTAATGTTGAGTGTTGATTACGTGGACTTTATACATGCTTTGAGTGCCCTCACAACTTTGGATTAAAGCTTAAATGTGTGGACTATATACTGTGCTTGCGCGACAGGTGCATCATGGCGCTATTTAAAAAACGCACTTGAATATTTACTAAGGTACTTTGCTGAATAATATTCATGCAGCACAGATAAGTTACAGACAAGTTAAATACAAAAATACCTTACGCAATCATATTTAACACAGACATATTGGGTGCTTGTACAGAAAAAACGTTCAAGTTGAATAGAAAAGCTGACCTGATAGATATCGGTAAACATTTGGCTTGGCTGAGCAGGCATCACAAGAAAAAGTAAGGGCATGCGTCTTGAATATGACAGGCTTTTGCATGCGATTGGAAGCGTTGAGGAAACCATCCAAGTTCAAACATAAAAAATCAGTCATGACGCATACCCTTAGTAAAACCCAACACTCAGGTTGGGTGGAGGAAGCGATTAAAACAACATTAAAATTTGGTTACTCCAGGAATCCAACTAGTCCCAGCCAAAGGCACTTGCGCCATGGCAGAGGCCTCAATCGTCAATGCCACCAAGTCTTCCGGCTCTAGATTATGCAAGTGCGATTTACCGCAAGCACGCGCCACCACTTGCGCTTCCATGGTCATTACCGCAATATAATTGGCCAAACGGTGACCGGCTTTAATCGGGTCTACCCGCTTCATTAGCTCAGGGTCTTGCGTAGTAATACCGGCTGGGTCTTTGCCTTCGTGCCAATCGTCATACGCACCAGCAGTAGTACCTAACTTATTGTATTCAGCTTCTAAATGCGGGTCATTATCACCTAGTGCAATCAATGCTGCTGTACCAATAGCCACTGCATCAGCCCCTAAAGCAATCGCCTTAGCCACATCGGCGCCATTACGAATACCGCCCGACACAATCAACTGCACGCTGTTTTTACCATTGCGGTAGACGCCTAAATCTTGCAGTGCTTTCACCGCGGGACGGATGGCAGACAAAATAGGCAATCCGACATGCTCAATAAACACTTCTTGTGTTGCTGCGGTGCCCCCTTGCATACCATCGAGCACCACCACATCAGCACCGGCTTTTACTGCCAGCGCCACATCAAAATAAGGCCGCGTCGCGCCGATTTTCACGTATATCGGTTTTTCCCAATCGGTAATTTCACGAATTTCCGCAATCTTAATTTCCAAGTCATCTGGGCCTGTCCAGTCCGGATGGCGACAAGAAGAACGTTGATCGATGCCTTCTGGCAAACAGCGCATTTTGGCCACGCGTTTGGTAATTTTTTGGCCTAATAACATACCGCCACCACCCGGTTTAGCGCCCTGCCCCACCACTAGCTCAATGGCATCGGCTTTGCGTAAATCGTCTGGATTCATGCCATAACGTGACGGTAAATATTGATAGACCAGCGTTGTGGAATGGCCGCGCTCTTCTTGCGTCATGCCACCATCACCCGTGGTGGTGCTGGTGCCTGCCGCGGTAGCACCACGCCCAAGCGCCTCTTTGGCTGGGCCAGACAATGAGCCGAAACTCATGCCTGCAATGGTGACTGGGGTTTTGAGGTGAATCGGTTTTTTGGCATGGCGCGCACCAAGTACCACATCGGTACCGCATTTTTCACGGTAGCCTTCTAGCGGGTAACGGCTAATGGATGCGCCTAAAAACAGCAAATCATCAAAATGCGGCAATTTGCGTTTAGAGCCTGAGCCGCGGATATCATAAATACCGGTAGCCGCTGCGCGCCTGATTTCTGAATTGGTATAGGCATCAAACGTGGCGGAATAACGCGGTGTCGTTTGTGCAGTGCTTGGGGGTGTTTTTTGGTCGCTCATTTTAGTAGGCTCCTGCGTTATCAACATGGAAGTGGTAAAGCGTGCGCGCAGAACCATATTGCTTAAAGCTTTCTGGTTTCACATCGGCATGCCCAGATTTTTTCAGCAAATCTGCCAGAATTTGCTTATCTTCCGCAGTCATGGTTTTTTCTTCACAATCGGCACCTAAGCTCTTTACGTTACCGCGCACAAACAGCTTGGCTTCATAAATAGAGTCACCCAAGCCTTCGCCAGCGTCACCCAAAATGACCAAGTTACCGGCTTGCGCCATAAAGGCAGAGAAGCTACCGACAGAGCCACCGACCACAATGTCCGCGCCCTTGAGGGCAATGCCACAACGTAGCCCAGCATCGCCATCAATCACCAGCAACCCACCATTGGCGGTAGCGCCGGCGGCGTTAGAGGCAAAGCCTTTCACATGCACAGTGCCAGACATCATATTTTCTGCCACGCCACTCCCAGCGCTGCCCTCTATCGTCACTTTGGCCAGTTGATTCATGCCGGCTGCGTAATAGCCAGCATGGCCTTTTATAGTGACTTCCATGTCCGCTTTTAGCCCGACGGCAATATTATGCGCACCGTTAGGGTTGGTGATGGTCACTGCTTTACCGTTGAGACCACTGGCGTCGCCATGCAACCACTGGTTGATTTCGCGCAAAGGCTTCACATCTAAATCGAAGGTTAAAGTTTCCATACGTACATCTCCTTAGGTGAAGGCTCAAACACTTTGGCATTTTTAATATCTGGCAAGTGTGCGAGTGAGCGGAATTCTGAGGCAATGGCCACATAATCGTCATGCTCAGCAATCATGGCCGGTTTACAACCATAGGGATCACGCACCAAAGCTAATTCGGTACTTGTGCCCATTAATAAGGTGTAGAAACCATCCAATTCATCAAAGCCATGATTGAGCGCAGTTTGTAAGTCATCACCTTCGCGCATACGCCATTGCAAAAAGCGGCAAGCAGCTTCAGTATCATTATCGGTTTCAAATGCAATGCCTTCGTATTGCAGCTTGCGACGCAAACTATTGGCGTTAGATAAAGAACCGTTATGCACCAAGCACCAATCCTCGCCCGCAGTAAACGGGTGGGCATGCGCCGGTGTTACGGCAGACTCAGTCGCCATACGGGTATGACCAACCAAATGCGTGCCTTTAAAGTTTTTAAAGTCGTAGCGTTCCGCCACTTGCGCGGGCGTACCGACATCTTTATAGATATCCATCAGTTGCCCGACTGACAACAAGTGCAGCTGCGGATAATGTTCTTTTAACCAAATCTTGACGGTGTCTGGTGCTAAGGTCGTCGTTAATATAGCGTGATTCACTTTAGGCTCAATGTTGGCAGTCACACTTAAGTGTTTTTCAAAGTCATGACCTAACTTGGTCCAGTTAAAGTCGTTAACACCCGCATACAAACTAAATTTTCTGGCATCGGCGGCCACTGGCGCGCCAAACATCGCCATACCGGCCGAATCTGGCCCGCGTTCTGTCATGCCTATCAACATGGGCAACATCAGTTGACCTATCGAGTCACGCATTTTTGGGTTTCTCACCAATAATCCTACAATTCCACACATACTGTTCTCCTGACTAATTTGGTTAGCGTGTTGATTTCATTTAGAAAAAATCGACGTAGCGATTAATTTCCCAATCCGACACATGGCGTTGATACTCCAACGCTTCCGCGCGTTTGATTTTGATAAATTCTTCAGATAGCGCGTTACCTAGCGCATCGCGTATCACTTGGTTATTTTCCAGCTGGTTAATGGCCTCGCCTAAGCTTTGCGGCAAAATGCCTATGCCTTGTTCACGCATTTGTGCTGGGCTTAAATCGTATAAATTGTTGGCATGGCCAGCACCCGGGTGCAACTCGCGCTTAACGCCATCCAAGCCTGTCGCAATGACCGCCGCAGTAGCTAAGTAAGGGTTACAGCTGCCATCTGGCAAGCGCAGCTCTAAACGGCCATATGGGATGCGCACCATGGTCGAACGGTTATTATTGCCATACGAAATATACGCTGGCGCCCAAGTAGAGCCGGTCAGGGATTGACTGACCACTAAGCGTTTATACGAGTTAACGGTTGGGCAAGCCAAGGCGGTGATGGCAGGCGCATGCGCCAACACGCCGCCCATAAAGTGATAAGCCAATGGTGATAAGCCATGACCGGTGCTGTCGCTGTCATCATGAAACAGACTTTTTTTGCCATCGCCTATCGACATATGCATATGCATGCCGTTGCCAGGTCGATTAGCGAACGGTTTGGGCATAAACGAACAAATGATGCCCAGTTCATGCGCGATATGGCTGGCCGCCATTTTGAACATCAGGTAATCGTCCGCACTTTTTAGGCAATCGGCGTAGGTGTAGTTAATTTCAAACTGACCGTTGGCATCTTCATGGTCAATTTGATAAATATCTAAGCCCGCGGCAATTAAAGTCTCGGTCAGCCGCTCTAAAAAGGCCGATTGTTTAGACATGCTTTTGTAGTCATAACAGGGTTTTTGTAGCGTGTCGGTGCAATCAAACGGCTGAATCGCGCCATGTTCATCTTTACGCAGTAAGGAAAATTCTGGCTCTAAGCCTGTGTATAGCGTCCAGCCCTTTTCTGCTAGGCGCGCCACTTGCGCTTTCAACACCACGCGCGAATCGTGACCATAGGGTTTGCCTTCCACATGGCCATCGCAAATAATGCGCGCATAGCCCGGTTGCCATGGAATCAAGGTTAAGGTCGATAAATCGCCAACTGCCATATAATCTGGCCCGTTTGGTGCTATACCCATGCCCCAAATCGCACCACCGGCAAAGCCAGCGCCACCTTTTAATATGCTGCCTAAATGCTCCGCTGGCACCGATTTCACCTTAGCCACACCATGAATATCGACAAATTGCGCCAACACATATTTCACTTGATGGTCTTTTAAAAACTTTTTAGCTTCTTCTAACGTTTTCATCCAACTCTCCCTAAGCTTTAAAATCACGCTTGCAGTGCACTATGACAGCAAGCGAGTCCCACGGCGCCACCACCTAACTCTGTGGCAATTTCCACTAACATCGCCCACATATCAGGCCCATAGGTGCCATCACAAACCACTCTAAACACTGCTTCACCATTCACTTGTTGGCGCCATACTGTTGCAGATATGCCCGCTATCTGCGTCATGATGACGACATGCGGCGGCATGACGGCTTCACGTAAATCTAATGGGCACAGCTCAGACAGCACATTCATCACTGCACTACCACACAGCGCAAATGCTGCATCCGCGCGCGGCACAAAGTACACACCGACCTCACGCTGGCTATGTTGCGTTAAGGTCTGGCATACGTTGCCACTTAATGGGTCTTCAATCAGAAACTCGCTGCTACCCAAGCGCAACACCACTGAACTCTGATGGCATAAAGTCCAACTATTGATACTGGCTGGTATCGCTACGCCACGCTCGGCTAGCCAACGCGCTGCTTGTGGCCCTTTGACGCCAAAGCGTGACAAGCAACTGATATCCACCACACCCGCAATCTGCTTTCTGGCCTGCTCTATGCCGTGGTCGGCAAACGCCACCGCCATGCGCATACCGTTCACCACATCCCATTGCGCCTCGCTGCTCAGCTGTGCAAGCGCCACTGGCGAGGTTACGGCTATTGCGGGCTGCTCGTGCATTTGAAATACAACGTCTTGATCGGATGCTTGCATCTTATGCTCCAGTGGCTTGCTGCGATGTGCTTTTGAAAAATGGCGTGGTCACCACAGTGGCCTCCACCAAAGTGCCGCTGTCGGTACGAATATTAAATACACTACCGATTGCGGTTTGCGCAGGGGTGACATAGGCAAACCCGATGATGCGATTTATAGTCTGGCTATAAGCAATACTGGTGACGCGGCCTAGAATGTCACGCCCATCGACTACCAGATTGCACTCCAACGGCAATTCGCCTTGAAAATGCTCCGCCAGCATAAATGCCACCAATTGCTTTCTTAGCGGCCGTTTAGCTAGAATGGCAAGGCTACGTTGGCCTATAAAATAGGCTTTTTGCATGTATTTATGGGTGTCTACGCCAATTTCCAGCGGATTGGTCAAACCGTCGGTATCCACCCCCGGCATCATATGCCCCATCTCCAGACGCAGTAGTCTCTGCGTATCACTGCCGAATGGGCGGATGCCATGTTTTTCACCTGCCGCCAGCAACGCTTGCCACACATGCGGCACTTGCAACATCGGGACGTGCAATTCATAACTTAGCTCAGACACAAACGCTACGCGGATGACTCTGGCTGGCACACCGGCCACTACAGAGGTTCTAACACGGCTGATAGGAAACGCCTCATAGGTTAGGTCTAGGTCGGTCAAGGTAGACAAAATCTCGCGCGCCGCTGGCCCGGCAACGGTGACGGCACCAAACGCGCCGGTGACATTGACCAAACCTAGGTTCAATTGCCACATTTGCTGATAGCGTTGCATTTCACGATACACCGCCGCCGCGTTGGTGGTGCCTATCGACAGATAAAACAAATCGTCCGCCAATCGGCTGGCCACACCATCATCGATAATCACACCAGCTTCATCTAATAGCATCACGTGGCGGCAACTACCGACTTTTTGATTGGCATAGACGCCGATAAAAAAGCGTTCTAAAAATTCCGCTGCGTCTGGCCCGTGTAACTCAATTTTGCCAAACGAGCTACTATCAATCATGCCCGCACTCGTACGCACGGCCATCGCTTCTGCTTGTATCGCCTCGTCTTTATGCTGGCCAGGTGCTGGATAGTAAGCAGCGCGCTTCCAAGCGCCTATGTCGGTAAACACAGCACCATGCTGTTGATGCCAATCGTGCAATGGCGTTAAACGATGCGCATGCATACTGCGACCCGCCAAATGGCCTATGGGCGTAGGATGAAAAAATGGTCTTGAAGTGGTAGAGCCGACTTTTTCTACAGGTAAATCGCGTATTTTGGCCAGAATACGAATGGCATTCATATTGGAATGCTTGCCTTGGCTAGGCCCCATGCCCACCGTGGTAAAGCGTTTCATGAGCTCGATATTGTCAAAGCCCTCTTTGGCAGCATTGACGAAATCTTTAATCTGAATATCTTCATCAAAATCAACAAAGTTTTTCGCTTTATAATGCGGCACCATAGGGTAAGGGTGGCTAGGCGTGCTACCCATATGCTTAGCTGCTGCCACTTCTGCTGCCTCTAAGCCTAAATAACGCAGCGCTTCACTGGCAGCGCGTACGCCATCATGCAAGCGTTGGCTCAGCTCAAAAATACCATTGACTTTACCGGCTGCAAACATGCCCATGGGCAAGGTATTAGGCACAAACTGTTGCACCTCGTAGCTAAACTTCATGGCAGTACCGGCTTGATACAACAATGCCGCTGCTGCCGCCCAGCCTGCACTCATGGCAATGCCGTCACACGCTAATGTGACACTATCGTGTGTCAACGCAACATTTTTTTGATCATCGTAAGGGCACACCACTACGCCGCGTACCGCAGATTTATCCGAGGTAGCCAGCGCTTCATAGACGCAGTAACCTGCGTAGATCTTGACACCACGTTTGGCCAGTGTGATCAGGTCTGGGCTAGCGTTGCTACCTTTACGCATGTCCACCACGGCGATAACTTCGGTGTCAGCGTCTAATAAATCTATGGCTACGCGATAACCATAATCATTAGCGGTGACCACCACACCCTTATTAAACGGTTTAACGCCGTAGCGGTAAATTAAACGCTGCGCGGCAGAGCCTAGCATGACACCCGGTAAATCGTTGTATCTAAACACCGGCGGCTGTTCAAACGCGCCACTGGCCACAATCACGGTTTTAGCACGTATTTTGGTAATGCCAGTGTCAGACACAATGGGAATCAAGTGATCAGGATAATAGCCAGCAGCATAACTGCCCGTCATAAGCGTGATATTAGGTTGGGTAGTAACTTTGCGTAATAAGTCATCCAGCACCTGCTGTGGCTTGGCATCTCCGCCCAAGTCAAACGTGAGACTACCTCCGGCTTGGCGATTCTCATCGACCAGCGTCACTTGAAGCCCAGCTTTTGCCGCATGATAAGCGGCCGATAAGCCGGCCGCACCTGCGCCTATCACCAATACATCGCAATGCGCATGCAATTTACGTTTTAATATCCGTGGATAATTCACATTGACCACACCTAAGCCAGCCGATTTGCGGATAATATTTTCCCAAAACGGGAATAAGCGACGTGGTGTATGAAAGGCTTTGTAATAAAAGCCCACCGGCAATAATGGTGAAATAGCATCAATAACACGGTTTTTATCGTGTTTAACGCCGCCTTTGGTATTCACCGCAGTGAGTACCATACCGTCCTTAACGGCCACTACATCAGCACGGATATTGGTGTCCATGCCATCCGTCATCAGTACGTTAACGTCATGGTTAGCAAAACTGAGTACGCCGCGTGGCCTGTGGTATTTAAAGCTACGGCCCAATACTTTTTGGCCCGCTGCCCACAAGGCACTGCTAATGGTATCGCCTTCAAATGCGCTGTAAGTTTCGCCTTCAAAAGTAAAGTGGATGTGTTTGTTACGGTTAATCCACTCACCAATTTGTGTGGTTAGTCGTAAGGTCATTGACCATACTCCTGCGCTGGCTTGGCCTGTTGAGCATTCGCATCAGTGAGCAAATAAGTGCGTGCCACTTTGTCGCTTAAGGTATTGCGCTCGGCAATAAACCATGTGCCGCTCGGAGCGTGGTACCACCATTCTTTTTTATTACCCGGCGCGCCACTGCGGTTGTGCACATAAGCCGCCCATTCTTTATCAGTGCAGGTATCTGGGTTTGGTGACTCACGATATTCGCCACCAAACACAAACTCGCTGAGTGGTCTGCTACCATTCATAGGACAAGTCAGTAGTTTCATTGCATCTTCCTCAAATAATCTAGCCAGTGCCGCAGCCTTAATGGCCCACAGACGCTGCGCCCTTCTCTCCAGTTAGTTCATATTCATCAAAACGTGATAGGCGGAATGAGTGAATTAAATCGGGCGCCCTATCGTTGGCAATGGTATATGCCATGGTTTTGCCGCTAATCGGCGTCGCTTTAAAGCCCCAGGTACCCCAGCCGGCGTCTAGATAAAAACCTTCTATGGGGGTTTTACCCATAATCGGTGCAAAATCCGGCGTCATATCAGCCATACCAGCCCACTGCCGCACCACTTTCACGTTGGACAAAAATGGGAACATATCCAACATATGTGAGGTCAGCCCTTCCACAAAATCCAATGTAGAGCGGGTAGAATGCACTTCGTAAGGATCTAGGGATGAGCCCATCACCAGTTCACCACGTGAAGACTGGCTGACATAGACATGCAGGCTGCCAGACACCAAAATGGTATCTAGCCATGGTTTCATCGGCTCTGTGACACAAGCTTGTAGGGGATGAATCACAATAGGCGTATCTAGCTCTACCATTTCAGTAATACGTGGGGTAAAACCAGCCACAGCCGACAATACTTGTTTGGTTTCGATGTAGCCTTTATTGGTTCGAACGCCACACACTTTGCCGTTTTTCACATCAATGCCAAGCACTTCAGTGCTTTGAAAAATCTCCGCACCATAACCATCCGCGCCACGCGCGTAACCCCAAGCCACACCATCATGGCGTGCTACTGAACCCGGCGCATGATACAAAGCGCCTAAAATAGGCGCATGGCCGCTACAACTTAAATCTAGCTGCGGGCAAGCTTTGGCAATTTCGTCTGGCCCAACTACACGACTTTCCACCCCAACATGTTTATTAACCTCGGCACGCCAGCGCATGGTACGCATGGCCGATTCGGTATGGGCCAATGTGAAATGACCACGGGTGGAATAAAATAAATTGAGGTCTAGCTCCTCAGAAAGGCCTTCGTAAATCTTGACGCTGGCATCATAAAAATTTACGCCTTCTGGCGTTAAATAGTTAGAGCGTACGATAGTGGTATTACGACCAGTGTTGCCGCCGCCGATATAGCCTTTTTCCAGCACAGCCACATTGGTAATGCCATGGTCTTTGGCCAAATAATAGGCTGCAGCTAATCCATGACCACCACCGCCAATGATGACCACATCATAGGATTTTTTAGGCACCAGATGCTCTTTAAAAAAGCGGGGAGCTGGATGGTTTTTACTCAGCGCATATTTAAGTAATCTTAACGGCATTGGTACACACTCAATCCTTCACTGTTGACCTACGTACGGTTAATTCGCACACTATGAATTAACCTGCTAATTAACTTTTTTAACTGTGATGAAACTGTAGTGCTATTTAGCCACATTTACTGAGCACGCGTCAATGCCTATATGCAACTTTTTTTATTAATATGAAACTTATGTTAGTGTCATGCAATTAGTTTTAGCATGACTGCTTTGCCGACTAAGACTAGAATCGATTGAATATAAGAATTTGAGCTGAATAGCTAGTGTTTAGGAAGAGAGGTGAAATGATGACTGACCTGTTTAGCGTATGGCGTGGCAACGCTCCGCTGTTGATTTCCATGCCCCATAGCGGCACGCTGATACCGGCTGACATTGCGGCTGACATGACTGTTGCAGCACTGCAAATGCCAGATGTAGATTGGCATCTACCGCACTTATATGATATGGCAACACAAACAGGCGCAACAGTGTTGTCTGCACACCCCATGCGTTATGTGATTGATTTAAATAGACCAAAAGATGATGCTTCACTCTACCCCGGGCAAGACACTACCGGGCTATGCCCGATAGATACATTTAGCAAGCAGCCTATTTACAAGCCACAGCGCCAACCCAACACCGCCGAAATACAACGCAGAATTCAGCAGTATTGGCAGCCATACCATCACCAGATAAGCATGGAATTGCAACGTCTGCATGCCATGCATGGGATTGCCGTGTTGCTAGAGGCACACTCGATTGCCTCACAAGTACCCCGTTTTTTTTCTGGGAAGCTACCAGATTTAAATTTTGGCACTGCAGACACGCACTCTTGCGCGAGAGGCTTGCAAGTTGCGTTAGAAAGCACTATGCAAGACTACACTAGGTTGTCACAAGAAAAGCCGGCACAGTACAAATCATTTAGTTACGTATTTAACGGCCGTTTTAAAGGGGGCTATATCACACGCCATTACGGCATGCCTGCCAAGCATATCCACGCCATTCAGCTAGAAATTAGCCAATGCACTTATATGCATGAAGCGCCCCCTTATGATTACCAGCCTGCACTGGCAGATACGCTTAAACCTTTACTCAGCACGATTATGGCCACTTGCATCACATGGGCACAGCAAACTACATCTACCAACAGGTCTACGTAATACTGGCACAAAAGTACTTAAGCCAATCACAATCTAAATTACTTGAGCGCTGTATTTTGCTTTGCTCAAGCTACTCACTAGACGTAACGCTTGCCAACTAAAGCTTGCCGTCCAGCCCCATTTGAAAATATTTATGCGTAATCTTGTCTTGATTTTCTAGCAACCAATCGATGCTTGGGGTATTGTTCATGGCCTTACGGATGGCTAAGGCCATGGCTTTGCGGTGAATATCAAACAACACTTGATGATCCAGTTTGTCATCCTTACTCACCATAGGATTCAACCAAACCGACACAATAATGCCTAACTCATTGGCGCGGTCTTTAGGGATATCACCTGCCCGCACTGCATCAAGCACCCCATTGGCGATCGCGGCTTGCACCGTCCCCATTAAAATATTGGTGTACTTACTCTCTTTTACCGTCACTTTACTCACCATTAAAGTCACCGGTCGCACTTGAATATCAGTATTTAATAACGCAAATACGCGGGTATGGCCAGCTACTTGATCGCCAGTTAAGGTAGCAATTGCGGTGCCGACCGGTCCATCCAATTCACCAATAATCACCTCTGGCTCAGCTGCTGTACCTGCAGGTCCACCAGCCACTAATGCCTCACCTGTGCGCATCACTATACGTTCATTCAACATTATTTAACTCCCTCATTAATTTGGTTATCCATGACACATGCCCAAGATTAAACCATTTATTACACTTTATTTTATAGTTACAATAAACTAATATTACTATATTGAAACTCAATACCATGTAACTTTTTCAAAATCTTGTATTGTGATGCCACTTTAATGCATGAATTTTCACAAGTGACAGCCAGTCTCTAGTAATATTTGAACTACAATTTACAGGTAAGGTAATCGCGTGATATTGCAAAAAGAATATGATCCAAACAAAGTTGAGGCGCCCAACAAATCGCTAGGGCGTCACTTAGGTAGCACCATACGCAGACTGCGCTTAGAGCATAATTTAACCATTGCGGAAGTCTCAGAACGCGCTGGCATTAGCCGTGGTATGCTCAGTAAAATTGAAAACAGCTTGGCTGCCACCAGTTTAGAAACTTTGGAGCAACTGGCCAATGCCTTGGGTGTAACTTTAGCTAAATTATTTCAAAACTATAATTTGCCACGCGGCGCAGCGCAGTTTGTTAAAAAAGACGAAGGTATGGAAGTGGTCAGGCGCGGCACGCGTGTCGGGCATACCTATCAACTGCTGGCCTACGATCAGGGCCCGCATAAGACCTTTGAACCCTTTTTGATTACGCTAGAAGACTCTGGTGAAGAGTTCCCTGCGTTTGAGCATCCTGGTACCGAGTTTATCCACATGCTAGAGGGTGTGCTTGAATACCGCGTGGGAGAAGAAACGTTTTTACTCAATAGTGGTGACTCGTTGACCTTTCAAGGCGATGTGCCACATCGACCAGAAAAACTCATCAAAACGCCTATTAAGTTTCTGGCCATTATTCATTACGATGCGCCAAACCAAGAGTATAGCGACGATCTAACGCGGTGAACGTCCTGCAATGACTCACACAATCGGCCAAATAGATTATGCACTCGCCAATGAGAGCGACATTCCAGCAATGGTTAAGTTATTGGCGCAGCTATTTGCTATAGAGCAAGATTTTTCAGCCCATGCTGGCCAGCAAGCACAAGGCTTAGCCATGCTGTTACAAAACACGCAAACAGCGTGTATACAGATTGCGCGCAATGGCGCCGGCGAAGTCATGGGCATGGTTAGCGCTCAGTTGGTGATTTCCACAGCGCAAGGTTCCGCTTCGGCATGGATAGAAGATATGGTCATCGATACACAGTATCGAAGGCGCGGTATCGGTAAACACTTGCTGCAAAATGCACTGACATGGGCCAAAGCTAATGGCGCGACTAGAGCACAGTTATTGGTGGATATAGATAATACGCAGGCGCTTGGCTATTACGCTCATCACGGCTGGGCGTCTACTCAGCTAGAAGCACGCAGGATTTTTCTCTAATGGCTACACAACTTCAACACTTGTACAACATGATGGCTTGTGCAATCTTTTCTGGATTGAGGACGACCTCATTACCCTCTACTTTATCGGGACGACCCGCACTTACCTAAGGTATCGCTATGCATTGGTTTATTCTTATTGTGGCAGGTCTATTTGAAATAGGCTGGGCTATTGGTCTTAAATATACTGATGGCTTTTCACGGCTATGGCCAACTGTAGGCACAGTGCTGGCCATGCTCATCAGTCTTGCATTACTAGGCATTGCTATGAAATCGCTGCCGGTGGGTACCGCTTATGCGGTCTGGGTCGGGGTTGGTGCTGTGGGCACGGCAATACTGGGCATCATCTTGCTAGGCGAGGCGGCCAATATGGGCCGTCTAGTGAGCCTTGCGCTCATTGTGACCGGCATCATAGGGCTAAAGTTGGCTACACCAACCTAACTGTAAGCCACAGTGCCCTTACAGTAGGTTAGCAGTATCACATCAAGTTGCACCTACTCACTCTAATACGTGAGTAGGTGGTAGCCACTTAGTCTAAAACGTTACACATACTACAAGTTCAGCTTACCATTAAGCCTGCCCTCACCCCAATCATATTCGATTAAGTGGTCAGCGCAGACTTAAAATGGCCAAGTTTAGCTCACTACAGACACTATAGTTAGATTTAATGCATCTGTGGCTAACTTACTAGAGTGGCGCACGCTGACCACAGAAAAATCCAATAGCATAATTAGGGGTATTAAACGTTATGCGGCTGCCAGATGGAAAATATAACACATCGCCCGCAGTAGCCGTCACCGATTGACCGGTTTCATCTGAAATAATAAAAGTACCTTCTACTATGATTTTCATTTCTTCATAATCATAGTCGTAGACCAAGGCGTTGCCTTTATCTAACCTAAAAAATCCTGCGCATATTCTTTTATCAGCATCAGCTGATACAAAGGTATCGCCTAGCCAAGCCTGTACGCCAGGCACATTCATCGAAGGTTGTACGTCCTTAACGGCTTGCTTTTTATAGTGGAATGGTTTGGTACTCATTACATTTCTCCTGTGGGCTGGTTAAAGTAAGCACCATTTAATCGTGACCATGTAAAAGTCACAATTACCCTTTAGAGGTACTCATAAAGTGTCACAGTGCTGCCACATAGCACTGCTGGCATGTGACAAATGAAGCTGCCATTAGCCCATAGAGCGGCATGACTTTAAGTCATCATCACCATGCAAACGCTTGCATTGTTGATAGGCTAGATAGGATGCTGCAGCATTAGCAACGCCTCAGTTCAAACAAGTATCTTGCAAGCAAAATAGATTCGACACTAATTATCAAGGTTTGAAGATGGCAGGTAATGTACGCAAGCCAATAGCCTTAGCGATTCAACTTGAAGGCATGATTAGGCAGATAGCGATAGAGTAGCAATGGTTAACATTGCCAATGTTTAGTATGTTTGAGGGGAAATGAATAAGAATAAAACAAATGAAAAAGCCTCGCTTAGCGAGGCTTTTACGTCAAATGATTGCATTTGTAATCACGTAACAATGTTGGCGGAGTGGACGGGACTCGAACCCGCGACCCCCGGCGTGACAGGCCGGTATTCTAACCAACTGAACTACCACTCCAGTTAATCTACTGTTAGTTAACCTAGTGTTTAATTAATAGCTAACTCGTTAATTAGCACCAAAAATAAAGAGCGCTAATATTGCTAGCACTCTTCATTGTTCTAGGCGATATATCTGTAATCTTTGGTGGGTGCTAACGGGGTCGAACCGCTGACATTCGCCTTGTAAGGGCGACGCTCTACCAACTGAGCTAAGCACCCTGCAATACTTTACAATCTATATCTTATAAAACTTTGCAGTGAGTGTTGATTAATTGCTTAATCAACAAAGACAACTAGTTTACAGCATCTTTAAGCGCTTTGCCAGCTCTAAATTTTGGAGAGTTTGCTGCACTGATGTCAATTGTTGCGCCTGTACGAGGATTACGACCTGAACGTGCAGCACGTTTGCCTACATAAAAAGAGCCAAATCCGATTAACGTTACCATATCACCTTTTTTTAGTGCTTGAGTAATTGCATCTGTTGTAGCGTCTAGTGAGCGGCCAGCTGCAGCTTTTGAAATTCCTGCCGCGTCAGCAATTTGATCAATCAATTCAGATTTATTCACATGTATCCCCTCAGAGGTTGTTTTAAAAAAATGTTACAGGGCTTCCTGTATTAGCTTTATATCAAGTGACAAAAGGCTGTGTCAAGAACTTAACGATTTATTTGCCCTTATTTACGCGCAATTAGTGCGTGGTTAAAGGATTTTTGTCATCGGCAACTTCATTTGCCACATTTGGCAACTCAGCCGCCAATTCAGTTAGCGGTTTAGGCGCAGTTTCTAACGCCAAATCCAACACCTGATCTATCCATTTTACCGGATGTATCGATAAGTTTTCTTTGATATTTTGCGGAATATCCACCAAATCTTTTTCATTAGATTCAGGAATCAATACCGTTTTAATACCACCACGGTGCGCGGCCAACAGCTTTTCTTTTAAGCCACCAATCGGCAAAACTTCACCCCTGAGTGTAATTTCACCGGTCATTGCTACATCAGCTCTGGCAGGAATACCCGTTAGTACTGACACTAAGGCAGTAGTAAGCGCAATACCAGCACTTGGGCCATCTTTAGGCGTCGCACCCTCTGGCAAGTGGATATGAATATCTTTTTTCTCGTAAAAGTCTTCACTAATGCCAAGAGCCACTGCGCGACTACGGACTACACTCATGGCTGCTTGCACAGATTCCTGCATAACATCACCAAGTTTACCAGTGGTGATCGTTTTGCCTTTGCCAGGCAGCACAACGGCTTCAATGGTCAGCAATTCACCGCCAACAGATGTCCACGCCAAGCCAGTGACCTGCCCTACTTGGTTTTGTTTGGAAGCCACACCGAAGTCATAACGACGCACACCTAAGTACTTGTCCAAGTTCTTAGTAGTCACATTGATTTTTTTAGGCGCTGCTTTGGCTTTGTCTTTATTAATCAATAATTCTTTCACCACTTTACGGCAAATCTTGGCCACTTCTTGTTCAAGCCTACGAACGCCAGCCTCACGCGTGTAGTAACGTACTACATCGCGCAATACCGTTTCTGGCACATGAATCTCTGTCGGTTTTAAGCCGTGCGCTTTTAACTGCTTAGGCAGCAAGTAACGTTGAGCGATATTGATTTTTTCATCTTCGGTATAGCCTGCTAAGCGAATAATTTCCATACGGTCTAATAACGGCGCAGGAATATTCATGGTGTTGGCAGTGGCTACAAACATCACGTCTGACAAGTCATACTCCACTTCAACGTAGTGATCAGCAAAGGTATGATTTTGTTCAGGATCAAGCACCTCTAACAACGCAGATGATGGATCTCCGCGCATGTCTTGACCCATTTTATCGACTTCATCCAATAAGAATAATGGATTTTTAACACCCACTTTGGTCATGCTTTGCAGCACTTTACCCGGCATAGAACCGATATAAGTACGTCTGTGGCCTCGAATTTCAGCCTCATCACGCACACCACCCAATGCCATGCGCACAAACTTGCGATTCACAGCTTTAGCAATGCTCTGACCGAGTGAAGTTTTACCCACACCTGGTGGGCCGACCAAACACAAGATAGGCGCTTTAAGTTTACCAACACGCTGCTGTACTGCAAGGTACTCGACGATACGTTCTTTGACCTTTTCTAGACCGTAATGATCCGCATCCAGAATAGCCTCGGCCACTTTCAAATCTTTGCTAATTTTGGTTTTTTTCTTCCAAGGCAGATTCACCAAAGTATCAATATAATTTCTGACTACAGAGGCTTCAGCTGACATCGGAGACATCATTTTGAGTTTTTTCAACTCAGCACTGA
>DASWSZ010000092.1:0-11828 GCA_036402395.1 Methylophilus sp. | reverse complement strand
GATTCAAAGCGTTTAACGCGCGACACGCGCGAGGCTTGCATCTCGATGGTCATGTTTTTGTGGATAATGCCCATGCCGCCGACCTGCGCCAGGGCAATTGCCAAGCGGGCTTCAGTCACTGTGTCCATCGCGGCCGATACTAAAGGGATATTGAGTTGAATATCACGCGTGAGTTGCGTGCTTAAATTGACATCGCGCGGCATGACGGTAGAGTGCGCAGGAACTAATAATACATCGTCAAAGGTTAGGGCTTGTTGCAACAAACGCATGTGAAATCCTTCATCTCCAAAACGAAATTATACCGATTTGCAACACTTATTCAAAGTTCAACCGACAAATTATGTTGAATTATCCCTAATTTATTGGGCAGCTAATCAATTTCCAGTAAACTGAAACGATAACAATAACGTTTTTGTAAGTATGTTGCTTAATTTGGACGGGGATTGAATACATGGGAGTTGCGATGAAATATACAACAGTGTTGTTGGCGGCGTTGTTGATGCAAGCGATGTTTGTGCTAAACGCCAGTGCGGAAATCTATAAATGGAAAGACAAAGACGGTGTGACACGCTATACCGATACACCACCACCACAAGGTGTCAAGCCATTGTCTACTATTAAGAAATCAGCACCTAAGCCAGCGCCTATCGCGGTGACCAATCCTCAAGTGCCTGCTGAAATTGCAAACTCACAAACATCTGTAGATGGCAAAATGGAAGTGAAAAAAGAGCCGATGGCGCCTGAGCAAATGGAGAAAAAGCGTAAAGAAATTGAGCAAATAGAAAAGCGCAACAAGGAAGAAAAAGAGGCGCAAGCGAAAGACAAGCAGTTGCGGTGTTCCGCAGCCAGAGCCAATTATCAAAGCTATAGCCAAGGTGGTCGTATCTACCGCATGAATGAGAAGGGTGAGCGCGAATATCTGGGCGACCAAGACTTATCACAGGGTGCAGCGCAGGCGCAGCAAGAAATTCAACAATATTGTAATTAATTACAATCAATCGCTTAGTAATTTTATTGGTACTTTTTATTCGTCTTGAGGCGGTGTATCTCCACCGCCTTTTTTCATAATTTTCCCGTCTGCAGCCCGTTGCCGCCTCACTTCTTTTGGGTCGGCAATCAGTGGTCGGTAAATTTCTATTCTATCTAAATGCCGCAAGGGGGCGTCATGTTTGGTCAGTTTGCCAAATATGCCAAGTTGATTTTTAGTTAAATCAATCTCCGGAAATTTATTCAATATGCCAGATTTTTTGACTGCCTGTTCTACCGTACAGCCTTCAACCACATTGAGTGGGATAATCAATTGCTGCGCGGGCAGGGCGTACGCTACTTCTACCATGATTTCTTTGCTGGCGTGATCTATGTCTAATTGATTCAAGCGTGGGTCCTTCACTTTTTGGCGTAGACTTTATCAGCATGGCTAACAAAGCGGTCTACAAAGGTGGTGGCGATATGATGAAATACCGGCGCGATAATTTTTTCCAGTAGCCCATTGGCAAACTCATAGCTAAGTTTAAATTCAATTTTGCAAGCGTCGTCGCGTAATGCAATAAAGTGCCAATGGCCTTCCAATTGTTTAAATGGCCCATCTTTTAATTTAATGTCCATTAAATCGGGATAACGTTTGCTATTTTGCGTGGTGAAATGCTGCTTGATGCCATGGTAGTTGATGTGCAAGGTGGCGATTGTGCTGCTATCGGTGCGTTCAACTAAATCAACACCGCCACACCAAGGTAAGAACGTGGGGTAATCTTCCACAGCGTCTACCAACGCAAACATGTGTGCTGCAGAGTGCATAACTAAAACGGTTTTTTCAACTTGTGCCATTCGAACATGGGTAGATGGAGTAAAATGCTATTTTAAGTCATTCACTGGCAAAAAATCAGATTTATGAGCATTGCACAAAATAAAAAAGCCTTTTTCGATTACTTTATTGAAGAGAAGTACGAGGCGGGCATCGTCCTCGAAGGCTGGGAAGTGAAGGCCATACGCGATAACCGCATCAATTTAAAAGAAGCGTATGTAGTGATTATGCGCGGTGAAGTGTATCTGATTGGTTGCCATGTTACCCCGTTGGGTGCGGCCTCTACGCATATACGCCCAGATGCTATTCGTACTCGTAAGTTGTTGTTGCATAATGAAGAAATTGCTAAGTTGATCGGCAAAGTGGAGCGTTCTGGCTATACTTTGGTGCCGTTAGACATGCATTTTTCCAAAGGTCGCGTTAAGTTGCAGATAGGCTTAGCCAAGGGTAAAAAACAGCACGATAAGCGCGATACTGAAAAAGCGCGCGATTGGGAGCGTGAAAAAGGCCGTATCATGCGCTCGCACAATAAATAGTTTATTGTCTAGTGAAGATTTGATTTTTATTTATTTTATTTACCCGTGCTTTCGTTGTGATGAAACCGCCTTTACGGTAAAATTTCATCCCGTCTGCAATGTTTCGCAAAGTTCTCAATGACCAAATATGTATTCGTTACTGGCGGTGTTGTATCCTCACTCGGTAAAGGTATTGCCGCAGCCAGCCTAGGCGCAATTTTAGAATCGCGCGGTATCAAAGTCACCATGCTTAAACTGGACCCCTACATCAACGTAGACCCAGGCACTATGTCGCCGTTTCAACACGGCGAGGTGTTTGTCACCGACGATGGTGCAGAAACTGACCTCGATTTAGGCCACTACGAGCGCTTTATCTCGCAACGTATGGCCAAGCGTAATAACTTTACTACCGGCCAGATTTACGAAAGCGTAATTAAAAAAGAACGCCGCGGTGAGTATTTGGGCAAAACCGTACAAGTCATTCCGCATATTACCGATGAAATTAAAGCGCATATCAAACGCGGTGCAGAAGGTGCCGATGTGGCGATTGTTGAAGTGGGTGGCACGGTAGGTGATATTGAATCGCTACCTTTCCTTGAAGCCATACGTCAAATGGGCTTTGAAGAAGGTAAAAATAACGCCTGTTATGTTCATCTAACCTTGCTGCCTTGGATTCCAACTGCCGGTGAGTTGAAAACCAAACCCACGCAACACTCAGTGAAAGAGCTGCGCGAAATTGGTATACAACCAGATATTTTACTCTGCCGTGCCGAGCGGGAAATTCCTGATGATGAAAAGCGCAAAATCGCGTTGTTTACCAATGTCGCTTACGAGGCCGTGATTAGCGCCATCGACAGTGATTCTATTTATAAAATACCTGGACTATTGCATGAGCAGATGATGGATGAAATCGTCTGTCACAAACTGAATATTTTAGCCAAAGCAGCTGATTTGTCAGCATGGCACAAAATTTCGTATGCAGTGGCCAACCCTAAACACAACATCGATATTGCGTTTGTTGGTAAATACGTTGATTTAACTGAGTCGTATAAATCATTGACTGAAGCTTTAATCCACGCCGGAATTCATACTGAATCAAAAGTAAAAATTCATTATATCGACAGTGAAGACATTGAGAAATCAGGCACAGATAAACTACACTCCATGGATGCGATATTGATTCCGGGTGGATTTGGTGTGCGCGGTACCGAAGGTAAAATTGCGGCCATCCGTTATGCCCGTGAGCATAAAATTCCATACTTAGGCATTTGCTTGGGGATGCAATTAGCGGTGATTGAGTTTGCGCGTAATGTGGCTGGCTTAAACAACGCCAACAGTACCGAATTTAATGCCAATACAGAACACAAGTTGGTCGGTTTGATTACGGAATGGCAAGACGCTACCGGCAAAGTAGAAGTGCGGGATGAGCATTCTGATTTGGGCGGCACCATGCGTTTGGGCGCACAAAGCTGTCCTATTGTGGCTGGTACATTGGCGCATAGTATTTATGGTGACCAAGTGAATGAGCGCCATCGCCACCGTTATGAAGTCAATAATCATTACGTAGAGCAGTTAAAAGCGGCAGGTTTGGTAATTTCTGCGCGCACCGTGGGTGAAGATTTGTGTGAAATGATCGAGTTGCCGCAGTCTACCCATCCGTGGTTTGTGGCTTGTCAATTCCACCCGGAGTTCACCTCTAATCCGCGCTATGGCCACCCATTGTTTACCTCGTATGTGTTGGCTGCGTTAGCCCACAAAAAAAGTCATGCCGAAACGGCGGCTGTTTAAGGTGATACACCCATGAAGTTATGTCATTTTGAGGCGGGATTAGAACACCCGTTGTTTTTAATCGCTGGGCCATGTGTCATTGAATCGCGTGAGTTTGCCATTGAAACGGCGGGGCAACTGAAAGAAATTGCGGCGCGGGTAGGTATTCCGTTTATTTATAAATCGTCTTACGACAAAGCCAATCGTAGTTCCACCAAAACCTTTCGTGGCTTTGGCATGGAAGAAGGCTTGCGCATATTAGACGATGTGAAGCAGCAAATTGGCGTGCCAGTGTTGACAGATGTGCATACCGAAGAGCAAGTGACGCATGTGGCCGCGGTGGTCGCTGTATTACAAACCCCTGCGTTTTTATGCCGCCAAACTGATTTTATTGTGGCGGTGGCCACCTGTGGCAAACCGGTCAATATCAAAAAAGGCCAGTTTTTAGCGCCAGGTGATATGAAACAAGTTGTGAATAAAGCCAAAGAAGCCAATAGCGGTGCAGACACCATTATGGTGTGTGAGCGCGGTGCTTCATTTGGCTACAATACTTTGGTATCGGATATGCGCGGGCTCGCCATCATGCGTGAAACCCATTGCCCAGTAGTGTTTGATGCAACGCATTCCGTACAACAGCCGGGTGGTCAAGGTGACAAAAGCGGTGGTCAGCGCGAGCATGTGCCAGTGTTAGCTAGAGCGGCGGTGGCTAGTGGCATTGCCGGTATTTTTATGGAAACGCATCCTGATCCAGCAAAAGCCTTATCCGATGGGCCAAATGCTTGGCCGTTAGCAAAAATGGAAGATTTGTTACACTTGTTGGTGGATTTAGATAGATTAGTGAAAAAAGCAGGCTTTGCCGAACAAAGCTTATAAGCCTATTGCTAGACCTATTGTAGGTCTGGTGAGAAATACGGTGCAGAACATATTTTGTAATTAATAAGGGACTAAAACATGAGCGCAATTGTAGATATTATCGCCCGCGAAATTATGGATTCACGCGGTAACCCAACGGTAGAGGCTGACGTACTGCTAGAAAGCGGTGTCATTGGTCGTGCTGCTGTACCGTCTGGCGCGTCCACTGGTGCTAAAGAAGCCATGGAATTGCGTGATGGTGACAAAGGCCGTTATTTAGGTAAAGGCGTTTTGCAAGCGGTTGAGAACGTCAATACCGAAATTACCGAAGCGATTATTGGTCTGGATTGTGAAGAGCAAAGTTTTATTGATAAAGCCCTGATTGAATTAGACGGTACTGAAAACAAAGACCGATTAGGCGCCAATGCTATTTTGGCGGTGTCTCTAGCGTGTGCGCGTGCGGCGGCAGAAGAAAGCGGTTTGCCACTTTACCGTTATTTGGGTGGTTCTGGTGCCATGCAATTACCCACGCCGATGATGAATATCATCAACGGTGGCGCCCATGCTGACAATTCTGTGGATATTCAAGAGTTTATGATTATCCCAGCGGGTTTGCCGACCTTCCGTGAAGCACTGCGTTGCGGCGCTGAAGTGTTTCATCAATTGAAAAAAACACTGCATAAAAAAGGCTTAGCGACTACGGTGGGTGACGAAGGCGGTTTTGCGCCTAACTTGCCTTCTAACGAAGCTGCGATTCAATTGATCATGGAGTCTATTTCAGACGCGGGTTACGAGCCAGGCCGTGATGTGTATTTGGGTTTAGATTGCGCCAGTACTGAGTTTTACAAAGATGGTAAATACCATTTAGCGTCAGAAGGCATTTCATTAAATTCAGCACAATTTACTGATTACTTAGCCACTTGGTGTGATAAATACCCGATTATCAGTATTGAAGATGGCATGGACGAATTTGACTGGGACGGCTGGGATATATTAACCAAACGCCTAGGCAAAACAACGCAATTAGTGGGCGACGATTTGTTTGTAACCAACGCTAAAATCTTGCGTGAAGGCATCAAACGTGGTGTGGCCAACTCTGTGTTAATCAAGGTCAATCAAATTGGTACCTTAACCGAGACCTTCCAAACCATTGAGATGGCGAAACGCGCAGGCTACACAGCTGTAGTGTCACATCGCTCAGGTGAAACTGAAGATACTACGATTGCGGATATTTCTGTCGCAACTAATGCTTTGCAAATCAAAACCGGTTCATTGTGCCGTTCCGAGCGCGTGGCTAAGTACAACCAGTTGTTGCGTATTGAAGAAGAATTGGGTGATGCGACGAGTTATGCAGGCATGGGCGCCTTCTACCAACTCTTTAAATAATTTCAAATGCAATCCAGCCAATACGTTGTTGCATTCGCTTGCCGTACCCTATGTACTGTCTGCGCAAATGCGCCTAGTCTTGACTGGATTGCAATCGAAATGGCATACATGTCATTTCATAAGAGATTGTTTTGAAAGCCTTAACTTTAATATTTGTCGTGTTGATTGCGTTACTGCAGTACCCGCTGTGGCTGGGCAAGGGCAGCTGGTTACGCGTGTGGAACGTCAGCCAGAAAATTGAGCAGCAGAAAAAAGCCAATATAGGCTATAAGTTGCGCAACGATAGCTTGCGCGCCGAAGTGCGTGATTTAAAACAGGGTAACGCGGCTATTGAAGAGCGTGCCCGTAGTGAATTGGGCATGATTAAAAACGACGAAGTGTTTTATCAGGTCATCGATCAGTCTATAGTTCAGCCCATTATTCCCAAGCCGGCCAATCAAGTGCCGGTAGTGCCTAGTGAATAGGGCAGTGCGTTAAAACGTAATAGTTGGCCTTGCCAATACACGGTGCCGGTTTGCTGTGCTTCTATTCTCAGTTCAGCTAATACATCAATATTGTTATCTAAGCCTTTAGCCACCCGCACCAATTGCCCCACTTCACTATTGTTGGCGTCTAAAAGTTTATCGCCTGCCATAGGCAGGGTATCGGTAACAATGCTTGCTAGAAAAGTACGGCGCTTCACAGTGCCTAAATAATGCGTACGCGCGACAATTTCTTGGCCGGTATAGCAACCTTTTTTAAAATTAATGGCGTTTAAGCAGTCCAAGTTGACCATTTGCGGTACAAACTGTTCTTGTGTGTTGGCGACAATTTCTGGAATGCCCGCTTGAATTTCCAGGCTATCCCAACAGGCTTTGCCGACAGGCTGACAGTCAGTTTTTAAGCTATTCCAAATAGTCTGCGCGTGTTCGCTACTGGTAAAAATTTCATATCTTGCTTGTTGCTGCGCAGTGGGTAATTTAAGTAAGGTGGCTTGTTCTAGACCCACTAAAGCATAGTCTTGGCTAGGAACTTGCCCAAATATCGCTTGCATTAAGCGTGTAGCATCCGGCCCATTCACGCCTATTTTGATGATGCTATCACTGGTGTCGGTAATGACGACTTTGCTGCGCATCACGTACATGGTCAAGCGCTTCATAATGGGGGCTAGCAAATCCTGAGGCAGTTGCAAGTGCACATGGTCTTGATGCGCAAACGCCAAAAACAACGCCAGTAAGCGGCCTTTGGGTGAGCAGTAACCGCTGTAGTGGGCATTGTCGCCTCTTAACAACTTCACATCATTGGTGACTTGGCCTTGTAAAAAACTCACCGTATCGGCGCCTTTAAGCTCAAGTAACCCTAAGTGCGATAAATCACACAACACATTGCCTAGTGCGGTGATTTTTCGCTCTAGCAGCGGGTCGCCAAAGTGCTGCACTGCGCCGTCTTCAATATGCGCGCCTTGCGTCATTAATTCTGATTGCCATTGCGTTGCTGTCATGCCATATTTACCTAAAAATGAATGCTACTTAAAATGCGTCTTGCCATATTCAACCATGATTACACCAAATTGAACCAACTGAGCCTAGATGAAGCCGCACACTATCCCCGCTATCAGCATAATACTTAAACCATCCTTCTTACTATTGGGGCTATATGTCGGTATTGCAATGCTGAGTGGTGTTGCGGTATGGCTAGTGGCGATATCTATGTTGCTCAAGGCGATGTTGCTTACCTTAATTATTATAGCGACAATTTATATTGTCATGCGGGATGTTTTGCTGTGCCTGCCTTGGTCTTGGCGGCAAGTGGTGCTAAGCAGCCAAGGTAAGCTGACGTTGCTGAATCAACGGCAAGAAGAATTTTCGCCACGACTAAAGGCGAATAGTATCCATCATCCTCTATTGACTGTGCTCAATTTTAAACGCAGCAGTCTACGCTTTGGCTGGCAGACTGCGTTAATACTGACGCCCAGCCTAGTGCATGATGCAGACCAGTTCAGACGCTTGCGCGTCTGGCTGAAGTGGTCGCCTTATGGCGCTGTGTTAGAGGCTGATTTAGCAGCGTTAGCAGACTGATATTTTCTGCGCCTGAGCCAGTTTTGCCATAAGGCTTTGCTTTCTTTTACCGGGTGTTTGGGGATGTACGCCAACAAAAATAACACACCGGCAATCCCTGCAATCAACCACCGCAATTCGAATTTAGATTTGTCGCGACGCGCTGGCGGTTGTTTTTTCATGGCAGATAGCACGGCTTGTACGCTTTCGCCATTGACATAGTTGGCGCTAATTTCTTTGGTAATGGATTCTAAATATTTTTCATCCAGTTTAGACAAATAGCGGTCGCTTTCGCCAAAGGCGACGCTGTCATTACGGGTGCCGATGTTCGATTCTGAAATTTGCGCCACCCCCGGTTGCAAGGCAAAGCTTTCGTTAGACCAGTAGCCAATCACTTGATTGGCTTCATCTAATTTTGGAATAGCCGTGCCTTTGTCGCTGCCTACACCCACAAATAACCAATTTTTAGCCCCCTGAAAGCCAGTCAGGTCTTTAGTGTTAAAGACATGCAATTTAGGTGCTTCTTCACCGTCGGTAAAGTACACCACTTGCGCTGTCTCTGGAAAGCTGCGGATTAATTTGGCTAGCGTATACATGCTATCGCGGATACGGCTGTTGCCAGACCAGCCACTGCGCCAATCCAAATGGTCTATGCTGTCCTCAATGGCGTGGAAGTTTTCACACACTTCAATCGGCGTATACAGCGCGGCTATGCTGACGCCTGCAAACAAGCCTATGCCTACTTGTGTGCCACAAGGTAACTCGCTCACAATCCTGTGCATCAAATATTGCTGATAGGCCATGCGCGTCACGGGTTTACCGTTAATCTTCATGTCCGCCACATTCATGCTTTGTGAGATATCCGCTACCAATAAATAGCTGTAAATGTCGCGCTTAATCGGCATAGTGGGCTTAAACATGGCCACAATCAGCAGCAACAGTGCCACACTCAGTAGGGCGATGTCGCGTCTATGGCGTAAAAAGTTAATCAGTCGATGATGCATGATTAAGGCAATCCCACTGGAATGTTGCCCATAATCAAGCCGGGCGTATCGGATTCGCCCACGCCTGGGGTAGGCGTACCTGGCAGCATGGTCAGCAATCTATCCAAATTGTGGCGCGCATCCCATTGCATATGGTCTAGCTTTAGTGATGACTGATACGCGGTTTTGGCTTGGCGAATAAAGTACTCGGCTTCATTGCGCACGGTCATATTGGTGCCATTAATGGCCAGACCACGCAAGAAAAACATATTGCCGATATTGTATTGCACCGCCGCTTGTTGTTGCTTAGTGCCTTTTGGCAGCAAAGCAGTAAACAGTAAAGTGGCCTCTTTATAGCGCTCTTTTTTGGCTAAATACAAAGCGGTAGCAAATTTGGCTTCGAAGCTTTGTTTATCAGTGTCTGGTGTTTTACCTGCCAACACTGCCACGTTAAACGCATCAATTTGCTGTATGCGTTGATAAGTGAGCGCACTGGCAATCAGGCACAACACACTGACTAAGCCAAGCAACCAAGTGAGCTTTTTAACGGTGAACCAAGAATGAACGTTTAGCGCCATGTATGTACCTCTAAATATTTTACGCCCAGCAATAATGTCATCATGATTGCGGCTAGGATAAAAAACACATTAGAAAAATCTTTACCAGGAATTTTCTCTAAGTATTTAATCGGTTTTTTCTCTTTACGATTAATATCATCAATCGCCAATTGCAAGGTTTTGGGGTTGTCGGCCTCATAGGCTTTAAATGGCGTTTTTAAGGTTTTAAAGTAATCATGCAGTTCCATTGCAGCTGGCAAAGGTTGGTCTTCTTGCGGCTTATAGGTTTCATCAAAAATACTCAGGCCACCCGGTTGTCGCAGCACGATCCAATACAATGATATTTCGTAACGATCAAACCATTCACGGATTTTTTCCTGCACATTAGCGTCCATGCGTCCAGCACCATCCGATAGCAAAATAATAATGCGCGAACCAGAATCTGGCACTTTATCAAACAAGCCAGCACCAGAAGTCAGACCACTGCCTATATTGGTTTGAAATAAAGCGTTGCCGGCGGTAGCGCGCACCGCCGCTACGATGGCTTCCTTGTTTTCGGTGAGCGGCAATACATGCATGGCGGAGTTACTAAAGGTAATCATGCCTATCATGTCGTTTTGACGAGAGCGCACAAATTGCGTAATTAAGCGGCTAGCGGCCGCTGATTTGGATTCGCCTATCACACCATTCGATGCGCCAGAAAACGGGTCGTCCATACTGGCGCTACGGTCTAGCACCAATCCAATTTGTGCACCCACACCTATGCGTTCAATTTCTTGTTGGTGGCTATGCGGCGCACTTAAGCCTATGATAATGCTAGCTAAAATAAGTACTGCCAGTATTTTTAGGATTAAGCCAAGTAGGTTGGATAACGGGTCTGCTGGCAACATTTCTAGCCAAGAGTAGTTACGACTATGCGTACGCTGAAACACCAGCGGTAGTAGCGCCAGTGGTAACAGCCACAAAAAGTAGGGATTAGAAAACACCATGATGGTTTACGCTTTACCTTGCACTGCAACACTGTCTGGAATCAGGCCGCGCTCGCAATCGCGACATTGTTTACAAAACTTAGCCAGCCACTGCAGCGATGCCTCATCGCTCTCTAGCTTAGCGCCCACAGCAAAAAATACGCTGTTGGATAATTTAAAAAACTGTTCGATTTCGGCCAACACATGATTAAAGGCAGGTTTGTTTGACAAAAACGTAGCTAAATTATTATTAAATACGCTGTAGCCCGCGCTGTTATTGAGCGCTGTATGTACAGCCTCAACCGCTGATGTTAACCCCTCAGTGTTTTTTGGCGCTTTTTTAATGATTTTGTACGCTTTGGCAAACGGGCCGCCCATGCCAGGGAGCCATGTGTATTTACCCAGCATATACAGCAAGCCTAATAGACTTAGCCCTAATACGCTCAACAATACCTTTAAGCGCAATTGTTGTGGGCTGGCATCCAATAGTAATGGGCCACGGTAACCACTCATCTCAGTTTCGACTTTGACTTGACCAAACACGGACAGCGGCGAAATAGTGAAATTCCAGCTAGGAATACGGTATCTAAACACCGCTTTGTCTTTAGACTCTGGATTGAAGATGCGCACATATTCGGCTGGTAAAGCACCGGGTTTGGCCACCACATTAGTGGTAAATACTTGATAACTCAACACAATGTTGTGCACCGTGTAGTCACTTTTTTCTTGTTTGCTGTGTTGCAGCGCGCTTAAATCTATGCCTATCAATTGGCCTTTGTAGCGACGCTCGTAGCCCACGATTGGCAAAGATTCAGGCACCAGTACATACGGTTTTTTAACGGTAATGCTAATGTTACGCGTCAGAATATCACCCACGGTATAGCCCACATCATGGTCTGGGTCTTGTATCTTTGCACTGGCAATGCCGTCTTTTAAGTCTGGCAATAAATCAGCCTCTAAGGC
>DASWSZ010000091.1:0-17948 GCA_036402395.1 Methylophilus sp. | reverse complement strand
CTTATTCTGTGCTTGTTGTTCACTGGCTAATTTAGCTAGTATTTCATCTGCCCACGCTTTGGGCGCCATCGGGAAGCCCAATCTAGCGCGGCTGTCTAAATAACTGGCGGCGACACTGCGCGCCAAGTTACGGATACGGCCTATATAGGCGGCACGCTCGGTCACCGAAATGGCACCACGTGCGTCCAACAAGTTAAAAGTATGCGCGGCTTTTAACACTTGCTCGTAAGCCGGTAACGCCAACTGATTTTCCATTAAATGTTTGGCTTGTTTTTCGTGCGCATTAAACGCAACCAGCAAGAAATCCACATCGCTATGCTCAAAGTTATAAGCCGATTGTTCTTTCTCGTTTTGCAAGAACACATCGCCGTACTTTACGCCGGGAGAGTAAGTCAGGTCGTAAACATTTTCCACGCCTTGCAAATACATGGCCAAACGCTCTAAACCATAGGTGATTTCGCCTGTGATAGGTTTGCAGTTAATACCGCCGACTTGCTGAAAATAAGTAAACTGCGTGACTTCCATACCATTTAGCCAAACTTCCCAGCCCAAGCCCCAAGCGCCTAAGGTTGGGTTTTCCCAGTCGTCCTCTACAAAGCGTACGTCATTTTGTTTAAGATCAAAGCCCAAGGCTTCAAGTGACCCTAAATACAGCTCCAAAATATTAGCCGGTGCAGGTTTAAGCACCACTTGAAATTGGTAGTAATGTTGCAAGCGATTAGGGTTTTCACCATAGCGGCCATCTTTAGGACGGCGGCTAGGTTGAACATAAGCGGCTTTCCAAGGTTCTGGGCCGAGTGCGCGCAAAAATGTCGCGGTGTGCGAAGTGCCCGCGCCCACTTCCATGTCATACGGTTGCAGCAAGGTGCAGCCTTGTTGATCCCAATAGTCTTGTAGTTTTAATATAATTTGCTGAAAAGTGAGCGACATGATGATGGCTTAAAGCTAAAAGTCTAATTTTACCTTACAAACGCTCACTTTCACCACAGAGGCACAGTGGCATAGACAAAAGCGTTAAAAACATTGGATTGCGCTTTGTATTGTGGGATTACGGCTTATTTAAAGGCATTACAGCTAAAGGGTTACAGACCTTTGTTTTTCTCTGTACCTCTGTGCTGCATATTTATTAAACAACACAAACCCTAGCACCGCAAAACTGAACACAATAAACGGCCAATTGCCCCAATACACGTAAGGCGTGCTGCCAATATAACCTTGGGCAAAGCCGGTGAGCGTGGTGGCAACGTCATGTGGCGCATGCGCCAGCACCATGCCATGTGGGTCAATAATGGCGGTAGCACCGGTATTGGTGGCGCGCAACATCATACGGCCCGTTTCTAGCGCGCGCGCTTGTGAAAACTGCATATGCTGCACGGCTGCAAACGATTGCCCATACCAAGCGTCGTTACTAATGTTCACCAATAAAGTCGCCGCTGGCAGTTGACGAATGATTTCTTCACCAAAGACGTCTTCATAACACACATTGACTGCTACTTTTTGCCCTGCAATGTGCATGGGTTGCTGCTGCGTGCCGCCACGCGATAAATCACTTAACGGCATATTGAGCCAATCGCGATAAATCCAACCAAAAATGGCGCGCAACGGAATAAACTCACCAAACGGCACTAAGTGATTTTTGGAATAAGTTTGCGAAGCTGCGCTGCCATAACTGACGGCGCTATTAAAGTATTCGCCAGTTTGTTCATTGACCTCCACCAAGCCCACAATCAAGTCACCGCCTTGTTGTTTGGCATGTTCGCTTAATGTTTGTTTGATGTCTGGTGTTAAGCGGCTGGCGACAATTGGCAAGGCAGTTTCGGGCAAAATGGTGAGTGTGGCGGCACTGTCCTTGACCATTTGTAGATAATGCGTGATGGTGCTGGTGGCGCTATCTGGCGACCATTTAATGGTTTGGTCAATATTACCTTGCAGTAACGCTACGCTGACTGGCTTGCCGATGGGCGTGGTCCACTCTACTGCTTTAAGCAGCAAGCCAGAGACGATGAGCAACGTAATAGCGGCAATGGCATTGCGTTTCCATAATCGGGTTTGCTGGGGTTTGGTCAACCATACCGCGAATATGGCTGCCAGCAGAGCGACTAATATCGATACCCCATACACACCAACAACAGGCATAAAGCCTGCCAATGGGCTATGCGGCACTTGGCTATAGCCTAATGTGAGCCAAGGAAAGCCGGTAAAAATCCAACTGCGCACCCAATCCGATAGCCCCCATAGCACGGGCGCTACCCATAATAAGTGGCCTAGACGCTTACTAATATAGCCAACCAAAGCTGGAAACAAGGCCATAAACGCACATAAGCAAAACGTGCTAAAGCCAGCAAACCACCACGGCATGCCGCCAAACGTGTGCAGGCTGATGTAGATCCAATAAATACCAAAACAATAGAGCCCTAAGCCAAAACTTAAGCCTAACCCCAAGCTATGCTTAGCGCTGTGCGACTTCTGCCACAAATAAAACAACACGGTTAAGCCTAGGATGGGCGCAATAAACACATGATACGGCGCAAAACCAAACACGCTAAGCAAGCCTGCGGCTGCGGCGATACTGTATTGTTTAAAAGGATGCAAAGGTGTCATGCCCATATGGATGAGTTAAAAAACGCTAGATTGTAACGCGTGCAAGGCGCTAGGCCGAGCATATTCTGCAAAGACATCAACAATCATTAAGCTGGTTGACACAATATTCTGCGGCAGACTATATTAATGAGGCAATTATTGCAGACTTAGACAAATAACAACTTAGAGGAGAATAGCAACATGAGCATCATGTCGGAATTTAAAGAGTTTGCCCTGAAAGGCAATGTGATGGATTTGGCAGTCGGTGTAATTATTGGCGCTGCCTTCGGTAAGATTGTCGATTCACTGGTCAATGACATCATTATGCCGCTGGTCAGCACGGTGTTTGGTGGCTTAGATTTTAGCAATATGTTTATTACGTTAGCTGAAGTACCCCCTGGCACCATAGAAACCTATGCTGAACTGAAAAAAGCTGGAATTCCGATGTTGGCCTACGGTAACTTTGTCACCATTGCGCTTAACTTTATTATCTTGGCGTTTGTAATTTTTCAAATGGTTCGTTTTATCAATAAACTTAAAAAAGCAGAACCAGCCGCTGCACCAGCTGCGACGCCAGAAGATGTGGTGCTATTGCGTGAAATCCGTGATGCCTTGAAAAAGTAAGCGGCAGAGTAAATAAATTAAACTGCGGTATCAACATAAAGGGCGCCTAAGCGCCCTTTTGTTAATTCAACGATTTAATGTTGCAACCTTACATTTCCGGTTTTACATCAGGCACTTCGTACTTTTGGCCCGGGTTTTGTATTTCTGTGCCATCATTATTTAAAAATACCACTACGTTGACTTTGTCATCAATAAAATCCAACTCCGTGGTTTGATAATACTCACCGTTTTCAGCCGAAGTATTGATGTAATGGTAGTGCCAGATAGACGCCACTACACGGCCTGAGTCTTTCAACTTCACATCATCGGCTTTGGCTGGCTCGCCCAATAACTCGACAATTTTAGCTTTGTTCAACTTACCAATCGCCGCTACAAATGCTTTTTCATCCGTGGGCAACTCAGTGATGGCGGGCTCTGTAGTCATGGGCGCAGTCTTAATTTCGCCCGCTACGCCCTGCAGTGCAAATAATGCCAAACCTAAACAGCTTACTTTTTGCCAAATGTTCATATCAATCTCCAGTCTGTGCCAATATGAGATGCAATTTTGCAATTAGTTCAACCTTGAAACGGCGCACAAATTGGAGTTAGCCAGACTCAGGTCTGCAACACCGTTCCCTTCTACAAGGCCTCTAGCGCATCTGTATGCTCTGGTAACTTCTCTACCAGTATTGAGTGTAAGCGCCTACTATCAGCCCGCACCACTGTCACTCTTATATTTTCTATAATGGTGCTATCGTTACGTTTAGGCATATGGCCAAACTGGTTCACCACCAAGCCACCAATAGTAGAGAACTCTTCATCACTAAATTCAGTGCCTATGGCCTCATTAAAGTCAGCAATTTCAGTTAAAGCTTTAACGCGGTATTGGCCATCAGCATGCGCAATAATATTGTCTTCATCTTCGTCATAATCGTATTCATCTTCTATATCGCCGACGATTTGCTCTAACACGTCCTCGATAGTGACCATACCGGCCACGCCTCCATACTCATCCACCACAATAGCAATGTGATTACGGTTGCTTCTAAATTCTTTTAGCAAGACATTTAAGCGTTTAGATTCCGGAATAAATACGGCTGGCCTGAGCATATCACGCACATCAAAGTCTTCACCCGCGTAGTAGCGTAGTAAATCTTTAGCAAGCAGTATGCCAATCACATCGTTTTTGTCGTCTTCGATGACAGGAAAACGCGAATGCGCGGTTTCAATCACATGCGGAATAAAACTTTCAGGGGGATGCGTGATGTCGATGACATCCATTTGCGAGCGGGGGATCATAATGTCGCGCACCTGCATTTCGCTCACTTGCAGCACGCCTTCTATCATGGCAAGCGAGTCGCCATCCATGAGTTGGTTTTCGTATGCGCTATGCAGCAACTCAACTAACTGCTCGCGATCTTCTGGTTCGCGCAATAAAAAGTGACTTAAGCGCTCTAATAAACTCGGTTTGTTGCTAGGTTTTTCCGACTCACTGGCCATGCTGCATGCTGATTAGGCATCCTGTGTAAAGAGATAAGGGTTAGGATACCGCAATTTAGCCAAAATAGAAATTTCTAAGCCTTCCATTAGTGCCGCTTGCGCCTCTTTTTCGTGGTCGTAGCCATGCAAATGCAAAATACCATGCACCGTTAAGTGTGCAAAATGTGCCTCTATGGGTTTATTTTGTGCATGCGCCTCGGCTTGCACCACCGGTGCACACATAATAATGTCGCCCAGCAAATGTGGTGCTTCGGTGATAGGAAACGTGAGCACATTGGTGGCGTAATCTTTACCACGGTAGGCGCTATTCAACTGCCGCCCCTCCTCTGCATCCACAATGCGGATGGTGACTTCAGTATCTACCCGCAGTGCGGCTTTTGCCCAGCGCATAAATTGTGCTTTAGTAGGTAAATGCGCAGAGGTGCTGGCGATTTGCAGATTCAGTTTAAGTTGCGGCATACAAGTGATTTGATTAAATGTTGTCAAATTATATCGCCAAACTGAATGCAATATTTTTAAAAAAGGGTGGCCTCACTTAAAATGCTCAGTGCCATAGCTAGGCAAATCAAGCTAACTTCATCAGCACACTAGGATAAATTTTCTGGCTGGCCTTTAATTTCTGACGTTGTACGCTCATAATAAGTGCATACAGCCCCTATTTTTCAGGAAACAGCCATGGCGCACCTAAGCAATCTAACAGAATTTCTTGCCCACCACATCGTCGGTGAACACAAAACCGCCTTGGTGTGGATGTTGCAAGACATTGCGTTATCCTGCAAAAAAATTGCCATTGCCATTGACGCCGGTGCGTTAGAGGGCAATATGCACAGCTTGGAAAAAGAAAATGTGCAGGGCGAAGTACAAAAAGCACTAGATGTGATTACTCATGAGATTTTTGTCGAAACCAATCAAAGCAGTGGCTATGTGGCGGGCATGGCGTCGGAAGAGATTGATGAAATTATCCCAATTGCAGAAAATAAGCGCCAAAATGGGCAGTACTTATTGCTATTTGACCCACTTGACGGCTCCTCTAATGTCAATGTCAATATATCGGTCGGCACCATATTTTCTATCTTAAAAAGCCCAAAGCCTAACCCTACTTTAGACGACTTTTTACAAGCGGGCACTGAGCAAATTTGCGCAGGCTACGCGCTCTATGGTACCTCGACGATGTTAGTACTCACTACGGGTAATGGTGTCAATGGCTTTACCTTAGATCAAGAATCTGCCGAGTTTTATCTGACCCACCCTCATATTAAAGTGGCGGAAGACACGCAAGAATTTGCTATTAATATGTCCAACTACCGTTTTTGGCAAGCACCAGTACAACGTTACATTGACGAGTGCTTACAGGGCGAAGAAGGCGATCGCAAAAAAGATTTTAATATGCGTTGGGTGGCGTCTATGGTGGCTGAAGTACACCGCATTTTGATACGCGGCGGTGTGTTTATGTACCCCATGGACAGCAAACTGAAAAAACAAGGCGGCAAACTGCGTTTGTTATATGAAGCCAACCCCATGAGTTTTATTATGGAACAAGCGGGCGGCTTATCCACCACCGGTAAACTGCGCATTTTGGATATCGTACCTAGCCAATTGCATCAACGCGTACCTGTCATCATGGGCAGCCGCAACGAGGTGGAACGCATGATGACTTACCATAGCAATAAAAAAGCCTAAGCAGCGCGATTATTACACGTGAATGACAGCGTTCAGTGCGCCCGATTTATAGCGCTCAGCCATGCTTTCGCAAGAAATTGGTTGAATTAAGGCGGCTTTACCAGCTGAGCCAAACGCTTCGTAACGCGCTATGCAAATTTCACGCATGGACGCAGTGCTGACTTGCAGAAACTTTCTTGGGTCAAATTCTTGCTTGTTTTCATCAAAAAAGCGCCTTAAAGCCCCAGTACACGCAATACGCAAATCGGTATCGATATTCACTTTGCGTACACCGTGCTTAATGCCCTCGACAATTTCTTCTACCGGCACACCGTAGGTTTCACCAATGTCGCCGCCATGGTCGTTGATGATTTTGAGCCATTCTTGCGGCACAGAGGAAGAACCATGCATGACCAAATGTGTATTAGGGATGCGTGCGTGAATTTCTTTAATACGGCTAATTGCCAAGGTATTGCCAGTCGGTGGGCTGGCAAATTTATACGCGCCGTGCGAGGTACCAATAGCAATCGCCAGCGCATCGACATTGGTTTGTTTAACAAAATCGGCCGCTTCTTCCGGGTCAGTCAGCAGTTGCTTTTGACTAAGCACACCCACCGCGCCCGAACCATCTTCTTCGGCCGCTTTACCTGTCACTAGCGAACCGAGCACACCCAGTTCACCTTCCACCGAAACCCCTATGGCATGGGCACATTCGACCACTCGCTTGGTAATTTCAACGTTATAAGCATAACTTGACGGCGTTTTGGCATCATCCATCAGCGAGCCATCCATCATTACGCTAGAAAAACCAGAGCGCATGGCTTGCATACATACAGCGGGCGATTGGCCGTGGTCTTGATGCATAACCACAGGAATATGGGGGTAAGACTCAATGGCAGCCAGAACTAAGTGGCGCAAAAACGCTTCGCCAGCATATTTACGTGCACCAGCTGACGCTTGCAGAATGACTGGGCTATTAACGGTATGCGCCGCCTGCATAATGGCGTGCACTTGCTCCATATTATTGACGTTAAACGCTGCCAAGCCGTACTGGTGTTCAGCGGCGTGGTCAAGTAATTGTCGCAATGATACAAGTGCCATAGTATTCTCTTAACGGTTAATCACCCAATGATTGATGATAAAACTATTCAACGCTAGACATACACTTAATTAAACCCACTTATTCGGCCTAATTAAGCATTTTACTCGGTAATAGAAGGCCAATACGGTCAAGCATCAGTGCTCGTTGACCTTATTCACCATTATGTATTCGCGTTTTTTTCCTCATACTTTTCATAAGCATTGATGATTTTTTGCACCAAAGGATGGCGCACCACGTCGGCCGACAAAAAGTGGGTCATGGCGATACCTTTAACGTCTTTGAGGATTTTTTGTGCTTCTACCAAACCGCTTTTTTGATGCTTTTGCAAGTCTATCTGCGTCACGTCCCCGGTAATCACCGCCTTAGTGCCAAAGCCTATGCGTGTTAAAAACATTTTCATTTGCTCAGGCGTGGTGTTTTGCGCTTCATCCAAAATAATAAAACTTTGATTGAGCGTACGGCCACGCATATACGCCAGTGGCGCCACTTCAATCGCACCGCGTTCAAACATTTTATTCACTGTGTCGTAGCCTGCTAAATCATATAAAGCATCGTATAAAGGCCGTAAGTAAGGGTCCACTTTTTGGTTTAAATCGCCAGGCAAAAAGCCCAAGCGCTCGCCCGCCTCCACCGCTGGGCGCACCAAGACAATTCTTTTCACACGGTCGCGCGTCATGGCATCTACCGCACTGGCCACCGCCAGATAAGTTTTGCCGGTACCAGCAGGGCCTATGCCAAAGGTAATGTCGTGGTCTTGAATTTGCTGCAAATAACTCACTTGACGTGGTGTGCGGCCATGCAAATCACCGCGCCGTGTCATCAACACTGGCATAGCGGTGCTGGAGACTTCTTCTGGTTTGAGTTTATCAATCTCCACCAAGCCCAGTTGCACATCTTCTAGCTCTAGCGGTTTTTTAGCGCGCACATAGAAGTTTTCTATCATTTGCGCGGCCATTCTGGTGTTGTCTAGTTTGCCGCTAATATTAAACGTGCCACCACGGCGATTGATGTTGACCTCGAGTGCAGTTTCTATCTGTTTGATATTTTCATCCAGTGGGCCGCAGAGGTTAGCGAGGCGGACGTTGTCTTCGGGCTGTAGGGTAATTTCCATTAATTAAATCGTCTTTTCTACTATCTGGCCTTGTAATCGTTTTGGGTTGGAGACATCTGTAATCTTAACGTTCACAAAAGTATTGATTAAACTGGCCTCGCCAGCAATATCCACCACTCGGTTGTTATCTGTTTTACCGGCCAGTAAATTGGCATCTTTCCACGATACGCCATCAATCAACACGCGCTGTGTGCTACCCAACATATTGCGGCTGATGGCATCGCCAAGCGCCTCATTAATGGCTTGCAGTTGACTTAAGCGCGCCAATTTAATCTCGTGTGGCGTATCGTCTTTGATAAACGCCGCCGGTGTGCCAGGACGCGGGCTATATAAAAAGCTAAAGCTGTAATCAAAACCCACGTCTTGCATCAGTTTCACTGTGGCGTCAAAATCGGCTTCTGTTTCACCGGGAAATCCAATAATAAAATCCGAGGTAAAGGTCAAATTGGGGCTAGCAGTTTTCAGTTTGCGGATAATGCTTTTGTATTGCAGCGACGTGTAATTGCGTTTCATTGCCATCAAAATACGGTCGCTGCCGGCTTGTACCGGCAAATGCAATTGCACTGCCAGTTTTGGTACGTTGGCAAAGCAGTCTATCAAGCGTTGATTCATTTCATTGGGGTGGCTGGTGGTAAAGCGGATGCGGCCAATCTCTGGGATGTCGGCAATGGTTTCAATCAGCATCGCCAAGTCTGCCTCTACTCCTTCGTACTCGGCGCGGTAGGCGTTGACGTTTTGGCCAAGTAGCGTGATTTCCTTCACACCTTGTTCTGCCAGTTGTACGGCTTCCGTCAAAATATCGGCAAACGGCCGCGACACTTCTTCACCACGGGTATATGGCACGACGCAAAAGCTGCAATACTTGCTGCAACCTTCCATAATGCTCAAGAACGCAGTCGCGCCTTCTACACGTGGTGGTGGCAAATGGTCAAACTTTTCAATTTCCGGGAAAGTAATATCGACCTGCGATTGGCCTGAATGCTGGCTGTTTTTAATCATGTCTGGCAGGCGATGCAAGGTTTGCGGGCCAAACACCACGTCGACATACGGCGCGCGTTTGATAATATTGTCACCCTCTTGCGACGCCACACAACCACCAACGCCAATAATCAGATTAGGATTTTTTTCTTTGAGCGGAATAAAGCGGCCAAGATGACTAAATACTTTGTCTTCGGCTTTTTCGCGCACGCTGCAGGTGTTAAGCAAAATCACATCGGCATCTTCCACCGTTTGTGTTTCCACCATGCCGTCGCTGGCCGCCAACATATCGGCCATGCGTGACGAATCATACTCATTCATCTGGCATCCAAAGGTTTTAATAAATACTTTTTTTGCAGTGGTCAAGGCGTTAAGGCTTTAATTTTTAAAACGTAATTTTAGCGTATTTGCGCTGTGCAGAGTAAAATAGGCTTACCCCATTTAAAGTCAGACGCATGCAAGCCCTACCCATTTTTTTTAATATTCATCAACGCCGCTGTGTAGTGATAGGCGGTGGCGATGTCGCCATGCGCAAAGTCAGCATGCTGCTGAAAGCCAGTGCTGATGTGCACTTGTATTCACCCGAGCTTTGTAATGAGTTACAGGCACTTGCCGATGAAGGCAAAATTCACTACACCCCCGCAAACTTTGCCACTGAACAACTGAATGGCGCTTGCATGGTCATCGCAGCCACCGATGACGAAGCTGTCAACGAGGCTGTTTCGCTGGCGGCTAAAGCACAAAACATCCCCGTTAATGTGGTGGATGCCCCTGCATTATGTACCTTTACCATGGGCTCAATTATTGACCGCAGCCCAGTAGTCATCGCCATTTCTTCGGAAGGCAACGCCCCGGTGCTGGCGCGTTATATTCGCGCCAAAATAGAGACCATGCTACCCGCCACCTATGGCCGGATTGCAGATATTGCTGGTGAATTTCGCGACCAAGTGAAGGCTAAATTTGCCACCACCCAAGCCAGACGCATCTTTTGGGAAGGCATATTGCAAGGGCCCGTCGTCGAGCGCGTATTGTCAGGTCAAGAGCAAGCAGCGCGTGAACTGCTGCAAAAGGAGTTAGACGGCAGCGATGCCACGGCCAACAAAGGTGAGGTATTTTTAGTCGGCGGTGGCCCGGGTGACCCAGATTTACTGACGTTTAGAGCATTACGTTTGATGCAGCAGTGTGATGTATGCGTCTACGATAAATTAGTTAGCCCTGAAGTCATGGAACTGGTGCGCCGCGATGCCGAGCTGATTTATGTGGGCAAAGCGCGCGACCAGCACACCATGCCGCAAGAGGAAATCAATGAGTTATTGGCCAAACTGGCATTGCAAGGCAAACGCGTATTACGCTTAAAAGGTGGCGACCCGTTTATTTTTGGCCGTGGCGGCGAAGAAATTGAAACGCTAATGCAACACGGTGTACCGTTTCAAGTGGTGCCTGGCATTACTGCGGCCAATGGCGTGTCTAGCTATGCGGGCATACCGCTGACGCACCGAGATTACGCCCAAGCGTGTTTGTTTATTACTGGCCACTTAAAAGACGGTACCATTGATCTGGATTGGGAAGCCATGACGCGCCCGCGCCAAACCGTGGTGATTTATATGGGCTTGGTGGGCTTGGCAGAAATCTGCAAACAACTGATTGCGCGTGGCGTGCCTGCCAGCATGCCAGCCGCCGTGATTCAACAAGGCACCACCTTAAGACAGCGCGTAGTGACGGCAACGCTGGCTGATTTGGCCGACAAAGTAACGCTGGCCGAGATGAAACCGCCTTGCCTCACCATTATTGGTGAAGTGGTGTTATTGCGTGAAAAACTGAACTGGTTTCAGCCTAACCATTAATCAAAGCGCGTTTGAGCGCGTGCCTATAAATGTTAGCGATTAAGGGCCAAGCGTAGCAGTTGTGAACTTGCTAATGAGCGCGCACGCAGCTGCCTTGGGCTAGCACCGTATTTTTGTTTTATCGCGCGACTAAAGTGCGCAAAATCGTTAAAGCCCCAGCGCAACGCAATGTCTGAAACACGCTGAGATACATCGGCTACATTAAGTAAATCCCGATGGCAGTGCGTAAGCCGTGCATCCCACACATAACGCATTAAAGACGTCTCTTCTTGCTTAAACAAGGCATTAATATAACGTGCCGATAAACCAGTACCCGCTTCTATCATCGCGGTATCCAATTGTGGATTGCTGACATGCTTGGCCACAAAGTCTTTGACACGAAACAAAGACAGTGAACGACTTCTGGACAATTGATATGCTTGTGGACGCACTTCGTTGAGCGCCAAGGTCAGTACATCCAGGGCGCTTTCAGATAGGCTGTTAAAATTGTTGCAAGCTAAACCACTGGCTTGGCGTGCTAGGCTTTGTATGAAACTGGAAGCCACTGCCCCTGCGGCTTGATGACTACTGATAGGCAATGCGGTGCAATGCTCGACGCCTGCCAATCTGGCGCGTAGCTGCTGGCGCGGCAGCGCGACTATCAGCTTAGAAAAACTGTCCGGGCAATAAATACGGTGCGGGCGAGTGGCATCGTACAGCGTCATTTCTCCCGGCTTTAAAAATACCTCACGATTATCTTGTTCTAATGCATATTCACCGGACAGCAAAACCACGGCAAAATAAGCATCCTGGCTGGCTAAGTGTGGTGCTTGCGGCAAGCGCTTAATCGCAATAGCATTGGAATGAATAATGGATAAGCGCATGACCTCACCGCTATAAATCGTCATGTCGTTATACAAGTCACCGCGTTTAGGTGCAGTAATGTCGACATTGGCATACTCTCTGCCTATCACCTCACGCAGCCACTCCCGCCTTTGCCACGCTGGTAAATCTTTTGTTGATAACCGCAATGGTTGATTTAATGGCGACACTACATTCATGGCTACTTGATGCATGTGATGACTCCTGTTTGCATTCATAACAATATTAGCCCCAAAGCCTTACCGGTGTAAATCTGCAAAACACCGTTACAGTCAAGTTTTTCAGCCCTTATAAGCAAGTGTAAGCCATCGCGTTTGCTTAAGCTTACACCTACCAATAAGCAACCTATAAAGGGATAAAGATGCACCTACCAGACACCAAATACAACGGCAATGTTGTATTACTACGCGGGGCCGCACTGTGGTTACTGATGGCGCTATTATTAGCATGGTGCATGGTTGGGCTTAATTTTGGCGTGGCGCCATTAAAAGCCATTTTTGCTGGAAAATTCACCCGACTATTACAAGCGCATATTGATTTTCTGTTGATGACCGTGCTGATTTTGAGCATATACGCCACCAAAACGCCCTTGCCATGGACGGTACGTTGGGCCATGGTGGTGGGCGCATTTACCAATTCCAGTTTGTTTTTATTGATGGCGATGTTTCCTGCACTCGACAGCCCCACAGCGCCACCGCCAGAGTGGTTTAAGCTATATTTGTTTGCCAGCATACTTATTACCAGCTATGGCTTTGGTAAAGCGGCTGTGTGTGTATTGCGCGCAACGTTTAAGTGTAATGCGTCAGCGGGTAATGACGAAATTGCCTAGACGGATAAAGTGTGAACACTTACTATCAACGCTGCATAATGCACGGCCTACATTTCTGGTTAGGTCTGATAGCACTGGGCATAGCAATCTACAATCCGCACATTCACCTCACCCAAGACTTTGATCATTACATGTTTGTGGTGGACATTACGCAGAGCATGAACGTAGAAGACATGCAGGTTCACCACAGGCCGGTGAGCAGACTAAATTTCACGCTGCAATTATTAAAAGATACCGTACAAGCACTGCCTTGTGGCACAAAAGTGAGTATTGCGCTGTTTGCCAATGCGGAGATTGTGCCGCTGTATATTCCACTGGAAGTATGCCAACATTTTAATGAAATTGATGCCTCGTTAAACCATATTGAATGGCGCATGGCTTGGCGCGGCAGCAGTCATTTTAGATTAGCGCTGATTGAAGCGGCGCGCATACTGTCACTACTACCCGAACCAGCACAGCTGATTTTGCTGACCGATGGCGATGAAGCGGCGCCACTCAATGCCATTACCAAAGTAACGCTAGCGCCCATGCAAGGCAGTAGTGGCTGGTTGCTTGCAGGCGTCGGTGGCTTACAGCCAGCCCCGGTGCCCAAATTTAACAGTCTAAATCAGGTGATAGGTTATTGGTCACAATACGCCACCAAGGTAGAGCCTAGCCAAATCGTCAATGAAGATGCGGTGGGTAAACGTGATGACTCAATTGCGACCGATCCTCAGGAGTATTACCTGTCTGCTTTGCGTGAGGATTACTTAAAAGAAGTCGCCCGTGATATAGGGGCAAGCTATATCAGTGCCAGCAATAAAGAAACTTTATTAGCCGCTTTAAAACGCTTACCACCAGCAGGGCGCGGGGTTGTGGCTGTGCCTATTGGCTGGCTATTTGCAGTGTTGGCTGGGCTATGTGTTATGGCTGAATATTGTCCAATTCAAGCTAAAAAAACGCTCAAAACAAGCGCTGACTTGCAGCTTAAACCATAACAATGCGCTTGCTCAATGGTAAGCGTCAGCAATCACTACACCTCACCTACTACCCTACCTTGTTCTGATTGAGCTCTCGAATAAATTGTTGGTACATGCTTTTACGCAGCAAGCGGACAATGTGTGGATAATCGGCTTTTTCGGCCAATGACAACGCATTTTCTCCATCGCGTGTTTTAGCCGTAATGTCAGCGCCTCGTTCAATTAATAGCATAGCAATGCCAACATCGCCGCCAGATAAAGAAAGCAAAAGTGGCGTGTAACCAAGCTTATCTTGAATATTGATATTGGCCCCCTTGTTAATCAATAGCTCTGCTAGCTCTTTGTAGCCTTGGCTAGTTTTTCCGCAGGCTAATAACAAAGGGCTCATGCCCATACGGTCTATCGCGTTGACATCGGCACCCGCATTAAGCAGGATATGCGCGACTACGGTATAGCCTTTTTTCATGGCCAGTAAAATAGCAGGTGTGCCTTCTGCATCTTCCGAGTGCACATTAAAATTAGCCCGCACAAATAAGTCAACTAACTCTTTATCACCGGCCAATATCGCATGCAAAAACTGCTCTTTACTCACGTTAATGCCACGATTTTGCAGCGCGCGGATGGCATCTTCCTTGCGCTCACCTTTGCGCAGTGTTTCCGATTCACGGAAATTTTTTAGTTGCCAGATGTCTTCCATGATTTCTTTGGAAAAGCCTTGGCGACCACCGCGCTTATCTATAATCAAATCGCTAAAGTAATCTTCTATCTGTGGCGTATCCCATAATTGTTCAATTTTGATGAGGATGCGCTCATAACGCGCCTCTAATCTAAAGGGGTATTTATCGCCCATGCGCTCAAATAACAAATGCTTCATCACATACTCTCAATTTTTCTGCTAAGGCCATGCACATGACAAAGGGCCTACAACAAACAGAAGCGAATAAAAAATTAATTCGCAAATCTTTATTAAGCAACTATATAGTGTAAAAAATTGAAGTGAAATAGATATTTTTTTAATACTAGCGAAAAATGCAAAACCCGCGTGCTGACAATAGCTTTAAGACTAGCTGTAGGCAAAGTCAAAGGGCAAAGCACAATGGAGTAGGAACGTGCTGTAGTGCTATAAACTAGCGCATTAAAGGGTGTATGCGTTGCAGCGATGTCAAATGACGCAGTAGAACTTTGCTGGCGGGTCATGATGCTCATCAGCAACATGACAGTGACAGGTTGAGTGCAAAAACAACTAAGCTGAATAGGTATTACTGTTGTATGGGTAAAGACAATCTTGCTTCTAAACCGCCTTGTGGGCGATTGATGAGTTCCAAGCTACCGCGATGTAATTTGGCAATGCGGTTGCAAATGGCCAAACCTAGCCCACTGCCGCCCTCATTTTTGTTTCTTGCGCTATCCATACGTTCAAACGGGCGCAGCAAGCGTTGCGCATGTTCAGGCGGAATGCCGGGGCCGTTATCCAAAATACTAATAATAATTTTGTCGGCGGTAATTTTACTCACCACCTCAACATCGCCCTTGGCATACGCATAGGCGTTACCCACCAAATTATCTAATAGCCTTTGCATGGCCAGCGGCCTAAGTGGAATAAAGTAAGTAGAAGTGAGCTTAAGTTTAAGCTGACGGCCAGCCCGCGCTTGACGCTCCACCAAGGCGCGCAGCAACTCATTAATATCGACCATTTTGGTGGGCTCACCTTCCACGCCGCGCACAAAATCCAAAAACTGGTGAATGATATTGTCCATGTCGCTAATGTCTTCAATCATGCCCAGTTTCATGCTGTCGTTGGCATCCCCCGGTAACATTTCCACGGCTAAACGCAGCCTAGCCAAAGGTGTGCGAATATCGTGCGACACCCCGGCTAATAACAATGTGCGCTCATTATCCAATCGCACTAGCGATTCGGCCATTTCATTAAAGGTGCGGCTGACATCGCGCAACTCATCTACGCTGTCTTCTGGCAACTTAGGCGCTGGCTCGCCGTTACGCAAACGCTCGGCAGCATGCACCAACAAATTGAGTGGGCGATTGATGCGCGAGGCAATAATATAAGCGCCTAATAACGACAACAAACCGACCACCGCGGCCCAACCCAGCCAGTGCCAAGGAAAAGGCCTATCCACTTGGATTTTGGGGATGACCACCCAAAAATCGTCTAAGCCTACATTAAAACTAATCCACAAGCCGGGTATGCCGTAGTGATTGACGGTGATAATGGTTTCCACGCCTAGCCGTTCCCGGATGCGCTGCGCCATTAAATTGACAAATGGGTCATCAGGTAAAGGCTCAATTTCTTCCAGAAAATCTGCCGCATAGACGCGTACGCCTTCGCGACCAGAAAGCTCGGATAACAAAGCTAATCTGCGGTCTTCATGCGCCGCAATCAGTGAGGCGCGGGTGTAATTAACGATGGTGACCGCCTGAAGTGCAGCGGTGGTAGCACGCGGTTCGCGGTCAAAATAATCAAAGATTTTTAATGACGCGTAAATACTAATCGCCAATAGCAAAGCAATTAGCAATAGCAGGCGGGATAGCAGTTTACGCGGCAGTAATCTCAATGCAATGTCTTGATGATGCGTGAATTAATGGCCAGCTTCACCATCTGGAATAAACACATAGCCAAAGCCCCACATGGTTTGCAGATAGCGCGGATGGGCAGGATCAGTTTCGATAATGCGTCTTAAGCGTGACACTTGCACATCAATACTGCGGTCAAACACGTCCAGTTCACGGCCACGCGCCAATTGCATCAGGCGGTCGCGCGAGAGTGGTTGGCGCGGATGCTCGGTAAACACTTTGAGCAGCGTGAACTCGCCGCTGGTAATGGTAATCGGCATGCCATTTCTGGTCAGGCTACGCGTATTGGCATCAAACACAAACTCACCAAAGCTAAATACCTCAGCAGTAGCCGCGGCATCCGTGCCCGGTGCGCGCTCTTGGCGGCGCAGCACGGCGTTGATTCTGGCCAGTAACTCACGTGGATTAAACGGTTTGGGTAAGTAATCATCGGCCCCCATTTCTAAGCCAACTATGCGATCCACTTCATCGCCACGCGCGGTGAGCATAATAATCGGCGTGGTCAGATTTGCACCGCGCAAACGGCGGCAAATGGCCAAGCCATCTTCACCTGGCAACATCAAATCCAATACCAATAAATCGTAGGCATTGGCACTTAAAGCCACGTCCATTTCTTTGGCATCCGACACTGCTTTAATGCTAAAGCCCTGCTCGGTTAAGTAACGCTGCAGCAGTTCCCGCATGCGCGAATCATCATCGACTATCAATATTTTTTTTATGTTTTCTGCCATTGTTTTAGCCTTGTTGTCGTTCACTGGTTCTGTTAGAAGTTTATTGTGACATCTTAATGAGAATCAGCGTATTAATGAGCACCAACGCACAAGTATATGACGATGGAATTAATAAAGCTATATCAGCAAAACTTTATCTTGTGGGTGCAGTCACATGCTATGGTTATTTAGCGACTTCGTGAATGATTAGCGTTACAAATGGTTACAATTCACGGACATTATGAAACATTAGATTTACAATCTTCGCACATCATATGCATCTCTTTGGACACGCTCTCTGTCCAAAATATGCGTTTCGACTAAGTTATATAAGGGCTGCCTCATAGCACTATGTTTTTGAATATGACGTCTACAGCATTGTCACATTGCTTACTGATGACAGCATGTTTGCTGCTCAGTTCGCCGCTATATGCTGAAAACCGCATGTCATTACTACCCTCTGGCGACCAGCAAATCTATGCTGAAAATGACGAATCTGGACTAGAGCAAACCCTAGATCAAAATTTTAGCCCAGAAGACCGGGCGCGCTTACGCAAAGCATTAGCGGATTACGCCAAAAATGCCTATCCCGAGCATACACAAATTGAAAATAAGCGCAAAGC
>DASWSZ010000090.1:0-7335 GCA_036402395.1 Methylophilus sp. | reverse complement strand
CCGCATGCTTTGGTGACTTTGTCGGATGACGGCACTGAAAAGCGTGCCGAATCCGACGGCGGCGGGCCAGTCGATGCCACCTTTAAAGCCATTGAAAATATTGTGCAAAGTGGCGCCGAGTTATTGCTTTATTCCGTCAATAACATCACCAGCGGCACCGATGCACAGGGTGAAGTGACGGTGCGCTTTACCAAAGGTGGGCGTATTGTCAATGGGCAGGGCGCGGACACGGATATTGTGGTGGCGTCGGCCAAGGCGTATTTGAATGGGTTAAACAAATTGCAAGCAAGGGCCGAAAAACTTAATCCACAAGTGTAATGCTTGGTGAAATCGCGCAAATACGTTGTTGCATTTCGCTTGCCGTACTCATCGTACTGTCTGCGCTTATGCGCCTAGTCTTTGCGTGATTTGACCAACATTTTGCTATGCAGTCAGTTTGCGTTCGGGTGCCTTGTACTCGCGTAATGCTGAAATGGTTTAAGGTATGTTGCGTACTGTCTGCGCTAATGCACCTAGCCTTTGCGTGATTTGACCAACATTTTGCTATGCAGTTATTTTGTATTTGAGTGCCACTATAAAAGAGGTAGCCCTTGCGAAACGCTGAAATCGTTTTTTTAAACCCCAAAATGGTTAATATAAAAAATATGTTACGCCAATTGGCTGGTCTGTAATTTTCATTGGTCATTTAATCAAGGTTGCAATGGTTTGTGCTCTTTACAATCGCGCCATTTAATGTAGTCAGCGCTCATTATGTTTAAACTATCCAAAAAAACGCTGCTCATTGTCGCCTGCCTGTTTTGCACCTATTTTATATGGGGCTCTACTTATTTGGCGATTCGCTTTGGCATCGAGAGCTTTCCACCGTTTTTAATGGCAGGCATGCGCTTTGTGTTGGCTGGCGTTATTTTATATGCGGTGATGCGTTATTTAGGCGCACCTAATCCCACCAAGCAAGAGTGGCGTAGCGCGACCATCGTGGGTATTTTGCTGCCAGCATTTGGCAATGGTACGGTGTGCTACGTGCAGCAGACCGTCAGTTCTAGTGTGGCGGCGTTAGCCATCGCCACAGCGCCGATTTGGATGGCAATTTTTTCGGCTTTTTGGGGCCATACCATCACGCGCCAAGAGTGGTTGGGCATTGCGGTTGGCTTAGCAGGGATAATCCTATTGAATTTAGGCGGCAGTTTGCATGGCGATATCAGTAGTGCGCTGTTGCTAATTTTTGCCGCAGCTAGTTGGTCGTTTGGCTCGGTATGGGGTAAGCACTTAGCCATGCCCAAGGGCTTAATGGGTGCGGCTTGCCAGATGTTGGCAGGTGGTGCGGCCTTGATGTTGGTGAGCACTTACATGGGCGAGCGCTGGCCTGCCGTCATCACTGCTAAATCTTGGGGGGCCATGCTGTTTCTGGTCGTATTAGGTTCCCTGGTGGCTTATTCCGCCTACCAATGGCTATTACAAAATGTGCGTACACTGGTTGCCAGCAGTAATACTTATGCTAACCCTGTGGTGGCTTTTACCGTGGGCATCCTGTTTGCCAACGAGCACATTGCGCACAACGAATACATTGCGCTGGCGGTCATTTCCGCTGGCGTGATTTTAATTTTAACCGCTCACACTAGACAAGAAACGACTTAATATGACGCAAGACACGCAACTTAACAATGATGAATCTCACCAAAATTTAGCTTTATTTGACTTAGACAATACCTTGTTAGCTGGTGACAGTGATTACAACTGGAGTTTGTTTTTGATCGAACAAGGGCTGCTAGACGCCAACACGCATCACGCACGTAATGAGCAGTTTTACCTAGATTATAAAAACGGTTGCTTGGATATTATGGCGTTTTTAAAGTTTCAGTTACAGCCGCTATCGCAGCACCCCAAAAGCTTTCTGGATGCCTTGCATGTCAAATATATGGCGCAAGTAATCCGCCCGATGATGACAGAAAAGGCGCAAGCGCTGGTGAATCAGCATCAAGCAGCGGGCGATTTATGCTTGGTGATTACCGCTACCAACAGCTTTGTCACCAAGCCGATTGCCACAGCTTATGGCATTGAACATTTGATAGGCACAGACCCGGAAATGGTGGATGGCGAATTTACCGGTGGCGTGACGGGTGTGCCTAGCTTTCAGGAAGGCAAAGTGACTAGGCTCAATGAGTGGCTGGCCAAGCGCGGGCAAAGGTTAAGCGACTTTAACACCAGTTATTTTTATAGCGATTCACACAACGATTTACCACTAATGAAGCTAGTAACTAACCCAGTAGCAGTGGATGCCGACCCAACTTTAACGGCTTACGCCAATGAAAAAGGCTGGCCGCAGATTAGTTTGCGTTAAGTTTGTTGAGGCTATTTTGACTTTAGTTACTTTAACTTTAGTTATTTGCCTAGCACCACATGCAAGATAAAGCGGCTTCCGATATAGGCCAGCAGCAGTAACACAAAGCCACTTAAGGTCCAGCGGATTGCTGTTTTGCCACGCCAACCATATTGATAGCGGCCAAATAACAACCATGCATAAATCAGCCATGAAGCGATGGAAAAAATCGTTTTATGGTTGAATTGAAGCGGTTTACCAAAAATCTGCTCTGAAAACAACATGCCGCTCATCAGCGTAATGGTCAGCAATACAAAGCCCGCGCTAATCACTTTAAACAATAAATCTTCCATCACCATCAGCGGAGGAAAGTGAGGCAAGGTCAGCCACGTGGTTTGCTTGTGCAGGCTACGCTCCGCCACTGTCATCAATAAGGCATGTAAGGCGGCAAAGGTAAATAAGCTGTAGGCCAAAATGGCGATAATGATATGCACGACAAATAAGCTGGGCTCGGCGCTGGGGATATAGTAGTTTTTGATGGTAAAGGCTGGCAATAACACAAATAGCGCTGCTGGCGGCAGCACAAACGCTTGCAAGCTTTGTAATTTGTACTTTAAATCAGCTAACCAGTAAATCAGTACCGTCAGCCACAAAATGGCCGACAGTGCAAAATAAATACCCAAATTGACAGTGCCCACAGAAAAAATATCGCGGTACAGCAACCAGCCGTGTAGCACTAAACCCAAAGCAATCATGGCGGAGTGCAGCTTGAGTGATTGGCTTTGCTCTGCTGAACTGAGCGATGATTTTGCAATGCGCCAAAAATCGGCCGCCACCGCAAGGTAGATAAAGGCAACGATTAAATAAGGGATTAAATGAGGACCGAAAATTTGCATAGGGCTAATTATGGCAAAAGTCGCGGCAATCGCCTAGCTTGATGTAAAATTAGCCCTTATTTGAGTCAGCACATAGGGTATTTCAAGATGTTAGAGAATTTAACCGGCCGCCTGCAAGGCGTGATTAAAAACTTACGCGGACAAGCGCGTTTAACAGAAGACAATATTGCTGACGCCATGCGTGAAGTGCGTATGGCGCTATTAGAGGCCGATGTAGCCTTGCCAGTGGTGAAAGACTTTATTGCCAAGGTAAAAGAACGCGCACAAGGTAAAGAAGTAATGGCTAGCCTGACACCAGGGCAGGCGGTCATTGAAGTGGTCAATGATGAACTGACGGCCTTAATGGGCAAAGCCAATGTGGCGCTTAACTTAGCCGCTGTACCGCCAGTGATTATCTTAATGGCCGGTTTGCAAGGTTCAGGTAAAACCACTACCTCAGCTAAATTGGCCAAGCTGCTGAAAGAACAAAAGAAAAAAGTGCTACTGGCCAGTGCTGATGTCTACAGGCCAGCCGCCATCACACAATTGCAAACCCTAGCCAAACAATTAGAGGTAGATTGTTTTGACAGCAACGCGCAGCAAAAGCCTAGTGAAATTGCCTCCTTAACTTTGGAATTTGCCAAAAAGAATTATTACGATGTAGTGATTTTTGATACGGCTGGCCGTTTGGGCATTGATGAAGCCATGATGGCGGAGATTAAAGCGCTGCATACACAATTAAAACCTACAGAAACCTTGTTTGTGGTGGATGCCATGCAAGGCCAAGATGCGGTGAACACTGCCAAGGCCTTTGGCGATGCGTTGCCCCTCACTGGCGTGGTATTGACCAAATTAGACGGCGATGCGCGTGGCGGTGCCGCGCTGTCGGTGCGCCATGTCACTGGTCAGCCGATTAAATTTATCGGCGTCAGCGAAAAAGTTGATGGCTTAGAGCCGTTCCACCCTGATCGTATGGCTGGCCGTATTTTAGGCATGGGTGATGTATTGGGGCTGATTGAGCAAGCGCATAAAAATGTCGATATGGCTGAAGCGCAAAAAGTCGCCGACAAAATTAAATCTGGCAGCAAATTTGATTTGGAGGATTTTAAATCGCAGATGACGCAAATGCGCAAAATGGGTGGCATGGGCGCTTTGATGGACAAGATGCCAGCGCAAATGGCCAATATGGCGGCCAAGGTCAATAACGAAGATGCGGATAAATCGTTGCGCCGCATTGAAGGCATTATCAATAGCATGACGCCGCTGGAGCGCAAAAAACCAGAGCTCATTAAAGCGACCCGCAAAAAGCGTATTGCCGATGGCAGTGGCGTACAGGTGCAAGAAGTGAACCGTTTGCTTAAGCAATTTGAAGAAACACAAAAGATGATGAAGATGTTTAGCAAAGGCGGTATGGCGAAAATGATGCGTGGGCTAGGTGGTGCGTTGGGCGGTAAATTACCGGGCATGCGCTAGCGGGCAACCTAGTAAAATCGAGCAATAAAATCCGTATACATGTAAATGGCAATGACCAACTTGCGATAGAAGAAAAAGGTTCAAAAGCCATATAAAAATAAAAAATACAAAAAGTGTATTTATTTAGCAGGTGGTCATTGACCTAGTGCCGAGTTTCTTGCATAATTGCGCCCTTTCGTAAGTGATGTAAATCAACTGCGAAAACACCAGTAATATAGATTTACCCATGAGTAGTTAGCAATTAACAATGGGGCGTTAGCTCAGCTGGTAGAGCAGCGGACTTTTAATCCGTTTGTCGTGGGTTCGATCCCCGCACGCCCTACCAAATACCAAGCCTGTGAGAAATCACAGGCTTTTTTATTATGTGCAAGATGCTTTATAGTGAGCTTATGCTGCTGAGTAAGCGAATGTTTAGTTTGACCTATTATTCACTTTATTAAGTCATTATTTGTTTTGAAACCCGACCACACTAAATCTGCGTTGCACCCACGCAACCGTCACCGTAGCCGTTACGACTTTGCGGCATTGATCGCAGCGCACGCCACGTTAGCGCAATACGTGCTGGTTAATCCATTTGGCGATACCAGTATAGACTTTGCCAACCCGCAAGCAGTGAAGACGCTGAATCAAGCCTTGCTAAAAATGCACTACGCCGTGGCTGTGTGGGATATTCCTGAAGGTTATTTGTGCCCACCGATTCCGGGGCGTGCGGATTATGTGCATTATTTGGCCGACTTGTTGGCTGAAAGTAACGCGGGGAAAATTCCACAGGGCAATACTGTGCGCGTGTTAGACATAGGCACTGGTGCTAATGTGGTGTATCCGCTGCTAGGCACACGTGAATATGGCTGGCAATTTGTCGGTGCTGACATTGATGCGGTGGCGGTGCAAAATGGTCAAAAAATTGTAGACGCCAATGCGCTGGCGGATGTGATTAGCTTACGCCTGCAAACAACGCCTGCCGCCATCTTTAAAGGCATCATACAGTCAGGCGAGACCTTTGCCCTGACGATGTGTAATCCGCCGTTTCATGGCTCGTTAGAAGAGGCGCAAGCAGGATCACAGCGCAAATTGCGTGGGCTAGATAAGTCACGCCCATTAAAACCGCCAGCTAAAGGCGCTAGCCACACAAAACCAGCTGCCTTAAATTTTGGTGGGCAAAGCCATGAGCTTTATTGCGTGGGGGGCGAAGAGGCATTTGTGGTCAATATGATTAAAGAGAGCCAGCAATTTGCCATGCAGTGCCAGTGGTTTACTACATTGGTTTCTAAAGCGACTACTTTGCCTAGCGTTTACCGCGCGCTTAAAAAGGTCAATGCACGACAAGTCAGAACTATCGCTATGGCACAAGGGCAAAAGCAAAGCCGTTTTGTGGCATGGACATGGCGTTAATAAGCTTCTTGAAATAACGACAATAAAAAAACCTAGCCAAGGTTTAGCTAGGTTTTTCATAAACGGCTGAGTGATTAAGTGAGCTTAAAGTTTGTACTGCTTTCTCACTTTTTCATACGCTGCTAGCAGCTGCTGGTGCATCTGGCTACTTTCCATATTCGCGCCTAAATTTTCTAATCCAACATATTGTACTTGCTGATTCAGCAGCTGTTGCGCAAGTTGCAGCGTATCAGCGCCGTACATTAATGTTAAATTGGCAGTAAATAAGTCCACATCGCCGTTTTCTAGTTCTTCGCTGATTTGTACTAAGTTTGCAATGCAGCGATACAGTTTGGCACGCGCGGTTGGCTGTTCGTTAAATTGTGCAATCCAAGCGCAGCCATCCAAAATATGCTCGATATCATTGGCGGCCAACGCAGCCAGCGTTTTAAGTTCGCCCACGCGTAAGTCCACCCACACTGTACCCGCATCTGCGCATAAGCCTATTAATGTGGTGACAGGTAATTCATCGGCCAAATCTAATTCAAGCAGAGTGGTGAGTAATTCGGCAGATTCTTCTGTGTTTAAGTCTTGCAGGCGGATGGCAAACGGGCGCACCAAGTTACCGACGGTATTGTTTTCCCATTCCAATTCTTCTACCGGATAAATTTCACTCATGCCCGGCACAAAAATACGGCAAGCGTAGACGCCTAAATGCGTAAAGTCAGCAATGTATAAATCATAACCACTGTTCTGAATAGTATTCACACACCAGTGATAGTCCTCCTCAGTCGTTGTACCAAAGTTCCAATCGACAAAGGCATAATCTGGTGTGCTACGTAAAAAGTCCCAGCTAATGACACCGCTAGAATCGACAAAGTGAATTTCTAAGTTTTGCGAATCGGCAATTTCTTCCATGTCAAAACCCGGTGTGACAAACCCTGTTAAACTACCCAATGCGCGGCCTTGCAACAGCTCGGTCAGTGCGCGCTCCAGCGCCACTTCAAAGCGCGGGTGCGCGCCAAAACTGGCAAAGCAGCCTTGATCTTCTGGGTGTAATAGTGTCACGTTCATGACTGGATACTGACCGCCCAATGAGGCATCTTTGACCAAAATGCCATAGCCCGCATCGCGTAAAGCTTTGATGCCTGCAGCAATGCGCGGATAACGGTTAATCACTGCTTCGGGCACATCCGGCAAGCAAATGCCTTCACGGATGATTTTATATTTAATGTCACGCTCAAAAATCTCCGCCAAGCATTGCGTACGCGCTTCCATCATGGTGTTGCCTGCGCTCAT
>DASWSZ010000089.1:0-2546 GCA_036402395.1 Methylophilus sp. | reverse complement strand
AAAAAAACAATATGCTTGCACAGTAAAAGTGAAAACCACTTATCTGGCAGACCAATCCAACCCTGATGAGTCCCGGTATGCGTTTTCTTATACGGTGACCATTACCAATGCAGGTACTGTGGCAGCGCAGCTGATTAGCCGCCACTGGATTATCACCAATGAGCGGCAAGAAACGCAAGAAGTCAAAGGCTTAGGCGTGGTGGGTGAACAGCCGTTACTAGAACCCAATGCGCAGTTTGAATACAGCAGCGGCACCATGCTGACCACACCTGGTGGAGAAATGCGTGGCACTTACCAGATGGTGGCGGTAGATGGCACTTGGTTTGAAGCGGTAATCGCACCCTTTAACTTATATCAAACCCGGGTGCTACATTAATGTCCATGTGGTTGTCAGCTCGCGCTATTCATGTGTTCGCTGTGCTGGCCTGCGCACTTGCAATAGTGGCTTGTAGCCAGCGCACTGTTAAACCACCCAAAGCGACTCAACCTACGCCACCCACTACATCAGCCAGCAGCCCTGTAACGCCTGCTGATGTTAGCAAATCTGCCGAATATAGCCTACTTAAACCCGCCAGCTGGCAAGATCTCAGCGGGTTAATGCAAGACGATTTACGTGCCAGCTGGCAGGCATGGCTGACCAGTTGCAGCACCTTAAAAAACAAGACGGAATGGCAAGTCGCTTGTCAAGCAGCGGCCAGCTTAACTAATCCTAGCAGCGCACAAGTGGTGGATTACTACACACAGTATTTCAATGTGTATAGCACCAGCAACCAAAATGGTGACAATACAGGCTTGGTCACTGGCTACTACCAGCCTATATTAAAGGGCAGCCGCCAAAAATCTAGTCAGTATGCGTATCCTTTATATGGCCAGCCCAAAGATTTAATTACTGTTGATTTAAGTGCGCAGTTTCCAGAGTTGAAATTTAAACGTGTGCGCGGCAAACTTGATGACAATAAATTAGTACCGTACCTCACACGCGCTGAAATTGAAGCCGACAATGCGCCGTTAGCCGGCAATGAAATTGCGTGGGTAGACGATGCCTTAGATGCCTTTTATTTGCAGATTCAAGGCTCAGGCTTAATTCAGCTGGACAATGGTGAGCAGATGCACGTGGGGTATGCCGACCAAAATGGTCATGCTTACAATTCCATAGGCAAAGTACTGGTACAGCGCGGCGAACTAACGCTGAGCCAAGCGTCTATGCAGGGCATTAAAGACTGGGCACGTCAAAACCCTAGCAAGCTACGCGAGTTACTCAATAGCAACCCCAGTTATGTATTTTTCAGAGAATTGCCAGCGGGCTTGTTTGGCCCACTCGGCGCGCTGGGCGTGCCATTGACAGCAGAACGCAGTGTCGCGGTAGACCCTAAATACGTGCCATTGGGCGCACCGGTATTTTTATCTACCACTTACCCCAATAGCAATAAGCCATTAAAACGTTTGATGATGGCACAAGATACCGGTGGCGCCATTAAAGACGGCGTGCGTGCTGATTTTTATTGGGGCAGTGGCGATGCGGCAGGCAAAATGGCGGGCGCCATGAAACAACCTGGGCAAATTTGGGTATTATTGCCAAAAGAATTCAAACTGAATCGTTAAGCGGTTTATTGTTTGTAAACAGTCTAACTGTTAAAAATGCAAAAGGGTGCTCAAAGCACCCTTTTTAATACATAGAACAAATAATTATTTGTTCATTACGTACATTGTTACTTCAAAACCGAAACGCATTTCAGTAGCTGCTGGTGTTGTCCACATAATTATTCTCCTTTTGTTAAAATTCGTTTGGTGCACATGGCATGACTGCTGTTGCAACTCCATAACGTGAATTAATAGTACGCGCTTGTAGAAAAACCACCTTGTTTAAACTGCGTAAATCCTACTCATGATTTTCATGAGATTGCCACCACTACGTAATCCCTCTTAACCGCTTGATCAAGCGCTTCCAGCCTTTTCGACCTATGGTACGTTTTAAACCTACTTTAAAGTCATACAGATAAAATGATAAGCGATGCTGCCAAGTAAATTGACGGCCGATCATACCAAAATAAATGTGCATAAAGCGCTCACGCCCTTCCCAATGCAGTTTATGGCAAGCGCGGGTGAGGTCGGCCAATCGGCACTTGACTGGAAACGGCGTTAGCGCAAAACTACGTAAGCGAGCAGTATCAATCAGAGAGAATGCTAACTTATGGTTGGCTAGACGCGTCACTAATATATTGCCACCGGAAAAATCTCTAAAGTAAATCAGGCCACCGTGCATGTCATAGCAGAATTGTGCAAACTGTAAATACACCTCCTCAGTGGATAAACCCAAATAGTGGGTTTCTCCCTGCGCAAAGGCGCTAAATATTTGCCCTATCGTGCAATCGGCAGGCACAAATTCACACACATAAAAGTTTTGCTTTAAGGTCTTATCACCCATTTTTTCAAAATAGGCCACTGGCGGCGCCGTGCCTATGCCGCGCCGCAGTAAAGCCATGGCACCGTTCCAGCTGCGCTTGGCCTTGCTGGGTTTAAAGCGGTCTAGCAATGCTTTATGTGGA
>DASWSZ010000088.1:0-10560 GCA_036402395.1 Methylophilus sp. | reverse complement strand
TACCCATCACCGCAGATTTAGGCTCGGGTGGTAACGCTAGCGCTGGTACACGGTTAGGGTCGGTGGCAATCAAGTCACCTTCACGTTTGTTCCATGTTTCCAATAGCTCTTTTGAAGGCAAGCAGCCGATTAAGCCCGGGTGCATAATGCCGGCAAATTTCACATTGGGCACATGGCGCGAGGTCGTGTAAATGCCATGAAAATCCCAAATGGATTTACGCGCTTCTGGGTAATGGTCAACCAAGAAACCGCCGCCATTTTCTTTAGCAAAAATACCGTTAAAGCCCCACTGGCTGTCTTCAAAGGTACCGACATCTAAAATATCCACCACCATTAAGTCACCAGGCTCGGCACCTTCTACGCCGATTGGGCCACTTAAATAGTGCACTTGCGTCAGGTCGACATCGCGTACATCGTTGGCACTATCGTTATTGCCAATTTGGCCGCCAGTCCAGTCCATGCATTCCACACGGAATTCATCGCCCGGCTTGACCATAGCAATCATCGGTAAATCTGGGTGCCAGCGATTATGAATCTGACCGTCTTGCTCCCATGGTTTTTTGTCTAAATCCAATTTCACTATAGTTTTCATTTAACAACTCCTAACTTATTGATTTGATGAATGATGGGCTAATGCTTAAAACTGCATTTGTAGCGAAATTAAAATGGCATCGGTGTCACTGGCGCCTGTGACTTCGGTTTTCTGATATTCAGCTGAAATCAAGGCGTTGTAGGGCGCGATAACATAATTCACGCCGATATCCATGCGTTCAGTTTCGATGTTGTTGTCAGCGTCAAATTCTTGGTAGCGCGCAAACGGCATAAACTTGCCCCAACCCACTGGGGTATCAAATAAGTAGCCAGCACCCACGTAATAAGCATCGCCCTCTTCTGCCAAGAAGACTTTATCGGTGTCGTAGTCATAGTAAGCAGCCTCAAGTGACAGCGTGCCCGGGCCTACATTTTTCTTTTCCATCAAGAAATCAATGCTGTAGGAAGAGTAGTCGCCGACTTGGGTAGTACTGATGGCTCCGTCTGACTTTTGTCTAGCAGCAAGGCCCACCGTTAAAATATCTTTGGCGCCAAAGTAATTACCAGTGCCGTAGTAGCCTGGTTCGGCATCCCATAAAGCCAATTGCACACGACCGGCATACATCAGTTTGTCATCTGCATTCAGCGCAGCAGCGGCGGCACTGGATTCTTTTTGGGCACCTACACCGCTAAATCTAAAAATGTTGTCACCTTCAAACGCACCAAAAGACACCGCCAATTTGTCCTCCAAAAAGCTACCCACAAACGCCACGCCTTCATCACGACCAATCACACCACCATTCCAGCCATAGCGAGATGAAATGTTGGCCCAGTAGCCGCCACCACCGCCTGATGAGTAGTACGGACCTGCCATATTGGCGCGGTCACTGGGGGATAAGAAGCGGCCTGCCCAAATGGCGATTTCTGGGGTGAGTTGGAACTGCACATTGGCATCAATCACTTCAATATTGCCTTCACCGCCGCCAGATCTTTCTGTATTCAGCATGCCTTTGATGTACTTATTCATGGAGCCAGACAAGTACAAACGCGCACTATTCAGTGAAAAGTCGTTAGAGCGGTCATTGCCATTGGCCGCGGCATCTTCAACCGAGCTGTAGCTAGTAATAAACCCAAACCCAACACTGACGTATTGGTCTTCACCAAAGGTGATGGTGCCTGCTGCCTGCGCTTGCATGGCAGACATACTCAGCGCCGCACATACTGCGCCAGCCAAGACGCTACGTTTTAAAATCGCTTTCATGTGATGCTCCTCAAAAAAATTTGCAAAGTGGTAAGTAAAGACTTTGTGCATCCAACAACCCTGATGCATTTGACGTGTTGCAAGATTAGCGAGGGTGAGGTGGGAATCAAATACGTCATCTTGCGTAGACGCACATCACTCATAAAGCCGTATATTGTGGAAACTATAATTGCGCGCTAATTAGTTAGCTGGGAGTAAGATACAGATGAAAAATGGCTGGGTATTGATGGCAATGGTGCTATGCATAAGCGCTTGTGGCGAGGTGTCTTACAAACGTGGTGCATCGGCCAGAGATTTAGAAATGGCGCACAAAGCGTGCCGCAATGGTGAGGAGTCGGCGCTGTCTAGCTGCTTAGAAAAACAAGGCTGGCAAGTACAAAAGTTTGACGATAGTGAATTGTTTGCGGAAACGTCAGTGACGGATAATCGTGGCAATGGTGTAGCAGAATCTAAGCAGGGCGGATTTGTACAACTTGAGGTCGCTGATGCGCCTGCGTCTACCTTGGCTGAACCCACAAGCAAGACATTACCTGCTGACCATAGTCATAGTCAGCCAACTGATAAAAGCAAGGCTGAGGCAAGCGCTAAAGTGGTCAGCAAACCCGTAGACCTTATGCAAACCTATCAAATTAATTCTTGGTGGAAATTAGGCGCCAGCAGTGTTGCACTCATGTCAGATCAAAAAGATTGCGGCAAGGTATTAGGCGAGGTGCATGTGCCAGATGCTAAAACACAAACCTATACGCGTGGGTTTATTTCATGCATGCACAGCAAAGGCTGGAAAGCGCTGAAGGCGATACGTTAGCACGCGTATCGCCTATGGAATTGGTTTAACTGAGAGTGGGTAACAAACTACTCGATGACTTGGGTAGAAAAACGATAACCCGCACCGCGCACAGTTTGAATCAGGTCTTCATGTTTAGACGCCATCAGTGCGTTACGCAAACGACGGATATGCACATCCACGGTACGGTCTTCCACAAATACGCGGTCACCCCACACTTTGTCCAGCAACTGTGTACGGCTATGTACACGCTCAGCGTTGCTCATAAAAAAGTGTAGCAGTCTAAATTCAGTCGGCCCTAGCGGAATATTGATATTGTTACCCGTCACTCTATGCGTGGTCGGGTCCAGCGCCAAACCAGCAATTTCAATCGGATCATCGGTCATTTCTGGCGCGCGGCGACGTAACACCGCTTTGATACGTGCATTGAGTTCACGCGGGCTAAATGGCTTGGTCACATAGTCATCGGCACCCACTTCCAAACCGCGCACTTTGTCATATTCATCTCCGCGCGCGGTCAGCATAATAATCGGGATAGACTTGGTCAGCGCGTCTGACTTTAAGCGTCGCGCATATTCAATGCCGCTCATACCGGGCAACATCCAGTCCAACAAAATTAAATCCGGCAAGGTTTCTTTAAGCAGTTGTTGCGCATGTTCTGCACTTAAAGAACGTAGCGCGTTATAACCTGCCTGCTTGATATTCAAGGCCAGTAGCTCTTGAATCGCAGGTTCGTCTTCTACTACCAATATATTGGCTGTCATGTTGTGTGTCCCAAAATAGTCATGTGGTCTCTTTAAACCCTAGGCAGTTTATGACTTAAATATGACATATTGATGACAAATATTAAACGCTTAAACACTGGCATTAGCAAAGGATAATTGCCATTTATTTGAATTTGTAACAATATGTTAAAAAATATAACGTATACAAAAATATCTTGAGGTTTAGCATGTCTGATTTTCTCTCCAAAGAACACATTACGGCTGGCAATGGCTTTAATCGTTGGCTGGTGCCCCCTGCAGCGCTAGCAGTACACTTGTCTATTGGCATGGCTTATGGCTTTAGCGTATTTTGGAAGCCCTTGGGCAACGTATTACTTGACGCCGATGGCAAGCCATTGGCGGCTTGTGCGGCTGGCGCTAGCACGTTTGGCGAGAAACTTTCCGGCACCGCCACTGCGTTATTTGCTACCGACTGTAACTGGACGCAATTCGATTTAGGCTGGATGTACACGCTGTTTTTTGTCTTGCTGGGTTGCTCGGCGGCCTTATGGGGCGGCTGGCTGGAGCGCGCTGGCCCCAGAAAAGCCGGGCTAGTCTCTATGTTGTGTTGGTGCGGCGGCTTGCTGATTTCAGCCTATGGCGTTTATGCGCATCAATTATGGCTGATGTGGCTGGGCAGTGGCGTGATTGGTGGCGTGGGTTTAGGGCTAGGCTATATTTCACCGGTGTCTACACTCATTAAATGGTTCCCTGATAGACGTGGCATGGCCACTGGCATGGCCATTATGGGTTTTGGTGGCGGCGCCATGATAGGCTCACCACTGGCGACTAAACTGATGAGCCACTTTGCCACAGCCACTTCACCCGGTGTCTGGCAAGCCTTTGTGGTGATGGCGATTATTTACGCCGTCTTTATGACCTGCGGCGCCTTGGGTTATCGCGTACCGGCGACCGGCTGGAAACCAGCTAACTGGACGCCACCAGCTGCCAATGGCAATCAAATGATCGCCACCCGCCATGTGCATTTAAATAAGGCGCACAAAACCCCACAATTTTGGTTGTTATGGCTAGTGCTGTGTATGAATGTGTCGGCTGGTATCGGCATCATAGGCGCAGCCGCCCCCATGCTGCAAGAGACCTTTGGTGGTGCGCTGATAGGCCAACCTGATGTGAGCTTTGCCGATATTAAACAAGATGAAGCCCTGACTGCCGCCGCAGCTGCCGTAGGCGCTGGCTTTGTTGGCATTATTTCTTTGTTTAATATTTTTGGCCGTTTTGCTTGGGCCACGTCTTCAGACAAACTAGGCCGCAAGCGCACCTATTACATTTTCTTTATTTTGGGCGCTGCTTTATATTGCGCAGCGACCTATGTGGCGGGCATGAAATCATTGGCGTTATTTGTCGCTGCGTTTTGCATTATCGCCTCTATGTACGGTGGCGGCTTTGCCACCATTCCGGCCTATTTAGCCGATATGTTTGGTACGCAATTTGTTGGTGCCATTCATGGCCGTTTGCTGACAGCGTGGTCGACGGCTGGCATTTTAGGGCCGGTCATCGTCAATGCCATGCATGATATTCGCTTAGAAGCAGGGGTGAGTTTTAGCCAAATTTACGCGCCTATCTTTATGGTATTGGCGGGTTTATTAGTGGTCGGCTTTATCGCCAATATGTTGGTTAAACCTGTGGATGCCAACTACTTTATGACAGACGAAGAATTGGCCGCAGAGCGTAAAATCAGCCATGAAAAAGCCTTGCAAAATGGTGCCAGCCAAACCAGCAGCACCGACCAGACTATGCAGTCTAATTGGTTAGTGTATGTGGCTTGGTTAGCTGTTTTAATGCCCATTAGTTATGGCGTTTGGGTCACGGTGCAAAAAGCCTGGGCTTTATTTAGCTAACTATTTAATCAAGCATTTCAAACTATTAGCGTTAGATTAGGCAGCAAACCTAGCTGAATGAGTTAAAATATTGGCTTTATAGTAGGTTAGGAATCAAATTGAATAAAATTGCGGTGAATTTAGACGGCGCAGGCAAAAAAATCGGCATTGTATTGTCACGTTTTAATAGCGACATTGGCGAAGGTTTGCTTAGCGCTTGCCACCAAGAATTGCTCAAACTGGGCGTCAGCGACAAAGACATTACTGTCGCTACGGTGCCGGGTGCCTTAGAAACGCCAGTGGTGTTACAACACATGGCGCTTAAAGACCAATATGATGCGTTGATTGCTTTAGGTGCGATTATTCGCGGTGAGACCTACCACTTTGAAGTGGTCTCTAACGAGTCAGCCCGTGGCATTTCTGAAGTGCAATTGAATACGGGCATCCCCATTGCTAACGCGGTATTGACCACCGAAAATGACGAGCAAGCCATTGCGCGTATGCATGTTAAAGGCGCAGAAGCAGCGCAAGTGGCAATTGAAATGGCCAACTTGGTCACCCAACTATGAGTGATTTAACCCCAGCGGCTACCCCTAGCCCGGCGCCGAAAAGCGTCAAAAAGCCCAAAACCAGTCAAAACCGGCGTAAATCGCGCGAGATAGTGGTGAAGGCCATTTACCGTGGCATGCTCAATGCGGGCGAGCTTAAACAAATTGCAATGGACGCCAAAGACGACCCCGACTACAGCAAAATGGATGAGGCTTACTTTAAGCAATTGCTGGCCGGCGTGACTGAGCATATGGAAAAGCTAGACCAAGAAATTGCCACCTTTATTGACCGCAAAGTAGCTGAACTCAGCCCAGTCGAACATGCGATTTTGCGTATTTCTTGCTTCGAGTTGTTGTTTGACATGAGCATTCCGTATCGCGTCGTCATTAACGAGGGCGTGGAGTTAGCCAAAATTTATGGCGGCATAGATGGCCATAAATATATTAATGGTGTGCTGGATAAATTAGCCGCAGTAGCAAGGCCGCAAGAATTTAGAAAGTAATGACAAGGACATAGCCACCCACTCAAGGCCTGGATGAAAAGTGAAAAAAAACTTTTTAAGCTCTGATTGGTTATTGGCACTGATACTGTCCTTATTGCTGCTAGTTGCCAGCGCGAGCAAGTGGCTGCAAACGCTGGAACTGACCACCTATGATTGGGGTGTGCAAGCATCGCAACGGGCTGCTGGCGACGCCATTGCCATCATCGCCATTGATGACCAAAGCATCCAAAATATCGGCCGCTGGCCTTGGTCACGCCAAGTACATGCGCAGCTGATTGATATCCTTAAACCAGCCAAAGTCATCGGCCATACCGTATTTTTTTTAGAGCCGCAGCTAGACCCTGGCTTGGCTTACATCAACCAACTGGCCAGCACGCTACAGGCGTCTGCCATCAGCGAAACAGCTGAGGGCATGGCGTTGCAGCAACGCATTGTTGAGGCACAAATCCAGCTCAATACCGATGCGCAATTGGCCGCTAGCATTGCGCGCAATGGCCATGTGGTGTTAGCCATGCCGTTTACGCTAGGCACACCACAAGGCAATCCTGATAGCCCACTGCCGGGCTACGTTAGCCAATATGCCATAAGCCATGCTGCGGATAATGCTGCCGCCACGCCAAGCAATTTTCTACCCACCGCCGCTTTAGGCGCTATCCCACCGATTGAAGAAATTGCGCGTGAAGCCAGCGCCATCGGTCACTTAAACCAACGTGTAGATAGGGATGGCGCCATCCGTGTGGAACCCTTGGTGCTAGACTATTACGGTCAATACTATCCTTCCATGGCTTTGCAAGTAGCCGCGCGCTACCTTAACCTTAAGCCTAGCGATTTACAGCTCAAGTCAGGGCGAGGCGTGCAATTGGGCAAGCTGCATATTGCCACCGACAACGCCTTGCAGATGCATCCCTTTTTTTACAGTGCGCAGGATGGCCAGCCAGCGTTTAGCATGGATTCGTTTTACGATGTCCTCACCGGCAAAATCTCGCCAGAAAAATACCGCAATAAAATAGTACTCATTGGCATGGCCGCCACTGGCGCAGGCAGCGACCGCCAAATCACGCCGATTTCTGCCCATATGCCGCCGATAGAAACCTTAGCGCATACCGTGGCCAGCATCCTCAATCAAGACTTTTTTACCGTGCCGCCATGGGCTAACACCGTTGAATTCTTGGCTTGGCTAGCGGTGAGTCTTTACTTGATTATTGCGTTACCTAGATTGGGCGCGAGCGTTGCCACGCTGGCAACGGTGTGTATTGCATTGGTGCTGATTATCAGCCATTTTGTCTGGATGATGCAGTATGGTTGGTGGCTGAAACTGACGATGCCGCTGTTGTTATTGCTGGTGGGTCACTTATTACTTAGCAGCAAAGCTTATTGGCTGGCCGAGCAAGGTAAATCGCGCGCCGATGCAGAGTCCTCCGAAAGCAGCCGCAACCTTGGCTTAATGTTACAAAGCCAAGGTCAGCTGGACATGGCGTTTGACCGCTTTAAAAAATGCAAACCTGACGATGCTTTGTTGGAAGCCTTATACAACTTGGGCTTGGACTTTGAGCGTAAGCGCCAATTTAACAAAGCAGAAGCGGTATTTGCCTATATCCATCATCACAATGCCGATTTTAACGATGTAAAACAACGCATGCTTTCAGCCAGACAATTGTCAGAAACGCTAATCTTAGGTGGTCATCGCCATGCCACTCAGAGCAACTTATTGAACGCTGATAACACCTTAGAAAAGCCAATGCTTGGGCGTTACCAAATTGAGCAAGCGCTTGGCAAAGGCGCCATGGGCACCGTCTATTTAGGCGTAGACCCTAAAATTGGCCGCAAAGTCGCCATTAAAACCTTGGCGTTGTCACAAGAGTTTGCCGCCAGTGAGCTAGACGCCGTGAAAGCGCGCTTTTTTAGAGAGGCCGAAACCGCTGGACAATTAAACCACCCCAATATCGTTACCATTTATGATGCGGGCGAAGAGCATGACTTAGCGTATATTGCCATGGAACTGCTGCAAGGCCATGACCTCAATCCGCATATCAAACAGCCACATTTACTGCCTTTGCCTACCGTATTGAATATCATGATTAAAGTGGCAGAAGCTTTGCATTATGCGCACTTGCAGCATGTGATTCACCGCGATATTAAACCCGCCAATATTATGTATGAACCGGATACACAAGCGGTGAAAGTCACCGATTTTGGCATTGCGCGCATTACCGATCACTCTAAAACCAAAACCGGCATGGTCTTGGGTACACCCAACTTTATGTCGCCAGAACAGCTCTCTGGCAAAGCACTGGACGGCCGCTCCGACTTATTCTCCTTAGGCGCTACCCTGTATCAATTGGTCACTGGCCAACTGCCATTTGACGGCGATTCCATGGCCAACCTGATGTTTAATATCAGCCACCAAGTGCAGACCGATATCCTCGTTATCAACCCCCAGCTGCCAGCGCAACTTTCTAGCATTATCAACCACTTATTAGAAAAAGACGCTAACCTGCGCTATGCCGATGGCGCAGCGCTGGCGCAGGATTTACGCGCTTGCTTAGACACACTGACCGCATGAAAGAGTACGCAATCAACCATCTCAGCCACGCCCTCAACATTGCACAACTCACAGATACTGGACAAGTGCGCGTGCGTAATGAGGACGCAATTGCCAGCGATTCTAGCCTAGGGTTTGCCATATTGGCAGACGGCATGGGCGGCTATAACGCGGGCGATGTCGCTAGTCAAATGGCGGTGTCTACCGTGATGTCAGCCTTAAGCGCGCAAATGCATTACCTAGCAGAGCAAGACCAACTGTTAAGCCATGCATTAGCGAGCGCGTATTTAATGGAGGCGGTGCAATTGGCCAATCAAGCCATTTACCAAGCGGCACTGGCGCAATCCCACTATGCCGGCATGGGGACGACTTTAGTGGCCAGTCTATTTTTGGACAATCAAGTCATCATTGGTCATATTGGCGATTCTCGCGCGTATCTGTTGCGTGACGGCAGCCTACACAGCATCAGCAGCGACCACTCGGTATTGCAGCAGCAGCTGGATGCCGGCATGATTACTGCGGCGCAAGCCAAGGTGGCCGCCTATAAAAATTACGTAACCAAAGCACTGGGGGTGGACCCTGAAGCCGACTTAGAACTCAATACGTTTGAGGTGACGGTGGGCGATCTGTATTTGTTATGCTCCGATGGCCTCAACGACATGTTGGAGGATTACGAGATTGCCAGCATCCTGCTCGCGCCGCGCGATACGCTTGCTTCTACCGCAAGCGCATTGGTTGAAAAAGCCAATCAACGGGGTGGTCAAGACAATATTTCTGTGATATTAATAGAGATTACAGCAACGTTTCCCAGTCAGAAAACACTGTGGTACCAAACGTTACTCAATAAGGTCGTTAAAAAAGGCTAAACATGGCTAAACTCATCTGCACACTGGATAATCGCCTGATTGGGGAATACGTATTGAATAAAGAGCGTATGACCATCGGTAGACGTCACACCAATGATATTGTCATCGACAACTTGGCGGTGAGCGGCCTGCATGCGTTTATTATTACCATAGGCAAAGATTCTTTTTTAGAAGACGCCAACAGCACCAACGGCACCATGGTCAATTTAAAACACGTGAAAAAGCATGTGTTGGAAGACAAAGACGTCATCGAAATTGGCCGCCATCATTTTCAGTATTTGCAACATAGCAGCCAATCCGCCTCCGTAACGTCACTTCCAGCAGATGAGGCAGAAGCGATACCGCTAGACCAATCACCACATACGCAACCGCCTTCATTAAGGGCTGCCATACAAATGTCCAGACAAATGAAAAGCGCTGACGATGCCCTGTCACAAACCACGCCTATGCCGATTTCTGCGCTAGCACCACCCATAGGCAAATTGCATATCCTCAGTGGCAGCAATACCGGCAAAACGCTCACGCTGAATAAAACCCTGACCACCTTGGGCAAATCAGGCGTGCAGGTGGTGGTCATCACCAAACGGCCGCAAGGCTATTTCTTAAGTCAAATTGAAGGTGATGCCAAACCCAATATTAACGGCATTCCACTTAATGCCTTATCATACGGCTTAAAACATCATGACATGGTAGAAATGTCCGACATCAAAATGGAGTTTTCCATTGAGTAAATCACACTAAGCCCTTGGTTGCTGATGACGTCTGAGCAAACATTACAGCAACTTGAGCGCCTCAATGCCATTGGCATTGCGCTGTCGTCAGCGCATGACACCAACAGCCTGTTAGAAATGATCCTAGTCAGCGCGCAAGAGCTGACACATGCTGATGGCGGTACGCTGTATACCATCACCGATGACCATATG
>DASWSZ010000087.1:0-8228 GCA_036402395.1 Methylophilus sp. | reverse complement strand
GTAGTCATTGACCCAGTGACCATCCATCCACAAATGACGGTACGCGATGTGATTGCACTCACGCGTCAACATAAAATTTCTGGTTTGCCGGTATTGCAAGATGGCAAAGTGGTCGGCATTGTCACCAACCGGGACTTACGTTTTGAAACCAATTTAGACCAAGCCGCCAGCAACATCATGACGCCACAATCACGCTTAGTGACGGTGAACGAAGGCGCTAGCCGTGAAGAAATCATGGGCTTGCTGCATAAACATCGTTTAGAGCGTTTACTGGTGGTGGGCAAAGACTTTGAACTCAAAGGTTTAATTACCGTTAAGGATATCCAAAAATCCTCAGATTACCCGCTGGCCTGTAAAGACAGCAAAGGCCGCTTGCGCGTTGGTGCGGCGGTGGGTGTCGGTGATGGCACCGATGAACGGATTGCGGCATTGGTTGAGGCTGGTGTGGATGCGATTGTGGTAGATACCGCGCATGGTCACTCGCAAGGCGTGCTGGACCGTGTGAAATGGGCCAAAACGCATTATCCAAACTTACAAGTCATCGGTGGCAATATCGCTACGGCTGCTGCTGCGCTAGCCTTAGTTGATGCCGGTGCTGACTGCGTGAAAGTCGGCATAGGCCCAGGCTCTATTTGTACTACACGGATTGTAGCCGGCGTAGGCGTGCCACAAATTACAGCGATTAGTAATGTAGCAAAAGCGCTGGAAAAAACCGGTGTGCCGTTTATTGCCGATGGCGGGATTCGTTATTCTGGTGATATTTCTAAAGCCATCGCCGCTGGCGCCAATAGCGTGATGTTGGGTGGTATGTTTGCGGGCACAGAAGAAGCACCGGGCGAAGTCGAACTATTCCAAGGTCGCTCATATAAATCGTATCGCGGCATGGGCTCAGTCGGTGCTATGCAAAAAGGCTCGAGTGACCGCTATTTCCAAGAGGCTGAAGGCAATGCCGATAAGTTAGTGCCGGAAGGCATTGAAGGTCGCGTACCTTATAAAGGCAGCGTATTGGCGGTGATACACCAATTAATGGGTGGCCTGCGTGCCTCTATGGGCTATGTTGGTTGTAGCTCGATTAATGAAATGCGCAGCAAAGCCGAGTTTGTACAAATCACTTCGGCGGGTATGCGTGAATCACATGTACATGATGTGCAAATCACCAAAGAAGCCCCTAACTATCATATTGATTAAGTTAGCTAAAACATACACTTGATTTAACCTTAACTAATTTTTAAGGCAAACGGCTTAAGGGCAGTTTGCCTTTTACTATTTTAATGGCGTACCCCAATGTCTGATTCAAACATGTCACACTCAAAAATCCTTATTCTCGATTTCGGCTCACAAGTCACGCAACTGATTGCACGGCGCGTACGCGAAGCCCATGTCTACTGTGAAATTCATCCTTGTGACGTGACTGACGACTTTGTGCGTAGCTTTGGCGCCGATGGCATTATTTTATCCGGCAGCCATGCCAGCGTGTATGAAGAAGAAACTGATAAAGCACCACAAGCTGTATTTGAGATTGGCGTACCGGTGTTAGGCATTTGCTACGGCATGCAAACCATGGCGCAACAACTGGGCGGCAAAGTTGAGGCTGGCACTAAACGCGAGTTTGGTTATGCGCAAATTCGTGCGCGCGGCCATTCTGCGCTCTTCCGTGATATTCAAGATGAAACCAATGCAGAAGGCCATGGCTTAATTGATGTATGGATGAGTCATGGCGACAAAGTCACTGAATTACCCGCAGGCTTTAAAGTGATTGCCAGTAACGACACGACGCCGATAGCAGCGATGGCGGATGAAACACGTAAATTCTATGCCGTGCAATTTCACCCGGAAGTGACGCACACCAAACAAGGCCAAGCCATGCTGGAGCGCTTTGTACTAGAAATTTGTAATGCAAAGCCAGATTGGATTATGGGCGACTACATTACTGAGGCTGTGGCCAAAATCAAAGCGCAAGTGGGCGATGAAGAAGTGATTTTAGGTTTATCGGGTGGTGTAGATTCTAGCGTTGCGGCTGCTTTAATCCACCGCGCCATTGGCGACCAACTCACCTGCGTGTTTGTTGACCATGGGCTACTTCGTCTGAATGAGGGCGACATGGTAATGGAGATGTTTGCTGGCCGTTTGCATGTCCATGTCATACGCGTAGATGCCACTGCCCAATTTATGGGGCATCTGCATGGCGTCAGTGACCCTGAAGCCAAACGTAAAATTATCGGCCGCGAATTTGTAGAAGTGTTTAAAAATGAAGCGGCTAAACTCAAAGCCGGTGACGGCGGGCATAAAGGCGCCACTTATTTAGCCCAAGGTACGATTTACCCAGATGTGATTGAATCTGGCGGCGCTAAATCGAAAAAAGCGGTCACCATTAAAAGTCACCATAACGTGGGCGGCTTGCCTGAGCAATTAGGCTTAAAACTATTAGAGCCGTTGCGCGATTTATTTAAAGATGAAGTGCGTGAATTGGGCGTGGCGCTTGGCTTACCAGCCGACATGGTATATCGCCACCCCTTCCCTGGCCCAGGCTTGGGCGTGCGTATTTTGGGTGAAGTGAAAGTAGAATACGCGCAGTTATTACAACGCTCCGATGCGATTTTTATTGAAGAATTACGCAATACCCGCTGTGAAAAAACCGGCAAAACTTGGTATGAACTCACCAGCCAAGCCTTTACCGTATTTTTACCAGTTAAATCGGTCGGGGTGATGGGCGATGGCCGCACTTATGATTATGTGGTGGCCCTACGTGCCGTGGTCACCAGCGATTTTATGACGGCGCATTGGGCCGAGTTGCCTTATGCGTTGTTGGGCAAAGTATCTAACCGCATTATTAACGAGGTGCGTGGCATTAACCGCGTGGTCTATGATATTTCTGGCAAGCCGCCCGCCACTATCGAGTGGGAATAAGCGCAGTACATGCCTTTTGAGTTTATTTTATTCGGCTTAACCTTGCTGTGTGTGGCCATGTTCCATCGCCACACATTGCTAGCTTCGGCCGTGGGATTTGCCAGTATTAGCCTGTATAAACTCATCTTTACAGGCTTTAACACGGGTACTGGCTTCACTGGGTTTATGTTGCACTTAGGCCATGAGTGGGTGCTGCTGGTGAATTTATTGTGTTTACTCACTGGCTTTGCGTTATTGGCGCGCCACTTTGAAAAAAGTCATTTGCCAGTGATATTGCCTAAATACTTGCCCGATGACTGGAAAGGTGGCTTTGCACTGCTGTGCTTGGTATTTTTATTGTCTAGCTTTTTGGACAATATCGCTGCTGCCTTAATTGGTGGCGCCATGGCGCATCAGCTGTTTAAGGCCAAAGTGCATATTGGTTATCTGGCAGGCATAGTCGCAGCGTCTAATGCAGGTGGCGCGGGTTCTGTGGTGGGTGACACTACAACCACCATGATGTGGATAGCCGGTGTTGCGCCCACCCAAGTATTGCATGCGTATGTCGCATCCATCGTCGCGCTACTTATCGTTGGGTTTGTTGCCGCACGCCAGCAGCATGCATATTCACCTATTATTAAACACGCGCATACGCATACGCGTATTGATTGGCCGCGCATAGGCATCGTGTTATGCATGTTGATTGCAGCACTTGGAACCAACTTTTTAATTAACTTAAATGCACCAGCGCTGGCGGATCACTTCCCTTGGATAGGCGTAGCGCTGTGGCTGGCGATTTTACTGACCAGCCAGCTACGCCGGCATGATTGGGAGCTACTACCCAGCACGCTCAAAGGTTCGTTATTTTTATTATTGTTAGTGTTGTGTGCCTCATTAATGCCGGTAGAAAAGCTGCCGGAAGCGTCATGGCTCAGCACTTTTGCGCTAGGCTTTGTGTCGGCGTTTTTTGACAACATTCCACTGACGGCATTGGCCATACAACAAGGTGGTTACGATTGGGGTATGTTGGCATTTGCGGTGGGTTTTGGTGGCTCTATGTTATGGTTTGGTTCTTCTGCTGGCGTTGCGTTAACCAATATGTACCCACAAGCGCGCCAAACTAAAGAATGGCTTAAACAAGGTTGGCATGTGGTAGTGGCGTATATTGTAGGTTTTGCTGTCATGCTGGCCTTATTAGGTTGGCATCCTGTGTTGCCGCAGCGTAACAACGCTGACTTGCCTGCGCATTTATCAACTGAGGCACAACCATGAGACAAGTACAACCATGAGTCGCGGCTTTGTTAAAGAAGATGATTTAGAACGCGCCGGCACTGACGCGCCTGAGCGGCCGGTTAGCGGGCATCCTAATTATGTCACTCCTACTGGCTTAGCACAGCTGCAGCAGCAAGCCGAAGCGTTAGAGCAAGAAAGGCAATCACTTTCACTGCGTAAAGAAGAGCCAGCGGCTAACCAAAGGCTAGCGGTGGTGGAGCGTGATTTACGCTATCTGAGCGCACGTTTGGATACTGCCCAATTGGTGGAGCCCGCACTGCAAGATCAGCATGTGGCCTTATTTGGTGCGACGGTGAAAGTAGAAGACGAGACAGGACAGCAGCACTTGTTCACTATAGTGGGTGAAGACGAAGCGGATATTGCTGTACATAAAGTCAGTTATATCTCGCCCATTGCACGCGCACTGATAGGCCGTAAAGTAGGCGATAGCGCGACGTGGCGTAGACCCGCAGGCGATATACAGTTAGACATTATTGAAATTAATTATTGAAAGTAGCCAATGAACACAAGCTCAGATCTCCATGTGAACGCTGCCATGACAGTCAGCCAAGCCATTATTGAACGCCGTTCGGTCAAAGCGTATGATCCACATCACCGCATGACGCCAGCAGAGATTGAGCAGCTAATGTCGCTTGCTATCCTCTCCCCTACCGCCTTCAATATCCAAAACTGGCGTTTTGTGTTGGTGACTGACCCAGTATTGCGTCAGCAAATCCGTACCGTCAGTTGGAACCAAGCGCAGGTTGAAGAAGCGTCACTGTTGATTGTTTTAACGGCGGATTTAAACGCATGGGAAAAACAACCTGAGCGTTATTGGCGCAATGCACCGCAAGCGGTACAAGATTATTTAGTGCCCGCCATTGGCCAATATTATCAAGGCAACCCTCAAGCCCAGCGCGACGAAGGCATGCGCTCGTGTGGTATGGCTGCGATGACACTGATGCTGGCTGCTAAAGAAATGGGCTACGATACTTGCCCAATGGACGGCTTTGATTTTGATGCGGTGGCTAAGATATTGAACTTACCAGCAGACCATACGCCAGTCATGTTTGTGGTGGTCGGCAAAGCCCTGACTCCAGCGCGCGAACGTGCCGGTCAATTAGCTTTAGACGAAGTCGTCATTTACAACCAATTTTAATTACAACCAGTTTTAATTTAATCCTTTGTTAGAGAAATTATGTTAATCGCAAACAATATCACCATGCAGTTTGGCGCTAAGCCGCTGTTTGAAAACGTGTCCGTCAAGTTTGGTGACGGTAATCGTTACGGCTTAATCGGCGCCAACGGCTGTGGCAAATCCACTTTTATGAAAATTTTAGCCGGCGTACTCACGCCGTCTGCGGGCAATATTTCACTAGATAAACACGAGCGCATGGCGTTTTTGCGCCAAGACCAATTTGCGTATGAAGACCAGCGTGTACTGGATGTGGTCATGATGGGCCACGAGCAAATGTGGAACGCCAACAAAGAAAAAAATGCCATTTACGAAAACTTAGAAGCCACCGAAGAAGACTATATGCGCGCGGCTGAGTTAGAAGCGGTCTATGCCGAATATGACGGCTACACAGCAGAAGCGCGCGCTGGCGAGCTGTTATTAGGCGTAGGCATCCCAACCGAACAACATAACGGCCCCATGAGCGCGGTGGCACCGGGCTGGAAATTGCGTGTGTTGCTAGTGCAAGCGTTATTTGCTAATCCAGACGTATTGCTGCTAGATGAGCCGACCAACAACTTGGACATCAATACCATTCGCTGGTTAGAAGATGTGGTGAATAACCGTGATTGCACCATGATTATCATCTCGCATGATCGACACTTTTTAAACCAAGTCTGTACGCATACCTGCGATATGGATTACGGCAAGATTACTAGTTACCCTGGTAACTATGACGACTACATGGAAGCCAGCACCGCCGCGCGTGCCCAGCAAGCCAAAGACAATGCTAAAGCTAAACAGCAAGTGGCTGATTTACAAGACTTTGTGCGCCGCTTTTCTGCCAACGCATCTAAAGCCAAGCAAGCGACTTCTAGAGCGAAACAGATAGACAAGATCAAAATTGAAGTATTTAAACCGTCTAGCCGTCAATATCCATTTATTCGCTTTGAATATGATGAGCGCGAAAAACTGCACCGTAATGCAGTTGAGCTGAAAAAACTCAGCCACGGCTTTGATAAAATTTTATTCAATGACGTGGAACTGATGTTTGAAGCGGGTGAAAAAGTCGCCATTATTGGTGAAAACGGCATTGGTAAAACCACCTTTTTACGTTGCTTAGCGCGCGATTTACAACCCAAACATGGCGAAGTGAAATGGGCCGAAAAAGCCACCATTGGCTATTTTGCGCAAGACCATGAATACGAATTTGAACAATGCGAAGACTTGTTTGAATGGATGACGCGTTTCCGCCAACCTAGTGATGATGATCAAGTGGTGCGCAGCATGCTCGGCCGCTTATTGTTTAGTGGCGAAGACACCAAGAAGTCGGTCAAAGTATTGTCTGGTGGTGAAAAAGGCCGCATGTTATATGGCAAACTCATGCTCGCCAAAACCAATGTGCTGCTCATGGATGAGCCGACCAACCATATGGACATGGAATCCATTGAAGCGCTGAATACCGCATTAGATAAATACAAAGGCACATTGTTCTTTGTCAGCCATGACCGCGAATTTGTTAGCTCGATTGCCACGCGTATTTTAGAGATTAAAGCCGACGGCATAGTAGACTTTACTGGCAACTATGAAGATTACTTGGCTAGTCAAGGCATTGAATAACTGGCATAAACTTACTGTTGTCATAACGCTACATCGTGTACGCGAACAAGTATATAAGGCAAAATATAGGAAAAATTTACGTGGCTTTTGCAGTTTAGCTTTAGTCAGATAACTCAAACAAATTTGTGATAAATTTATCAATACATAAAATATTTGTTTGAAAAGTGCGCTGCCCCCCCTTTGCCGCGCCTTCGACTTGAGCGGCAGATGCAAGGTGACGAGGACTGTTTGAGGATTGAAAATCCGAGTTCGGCAGTCACCACGCAGATGAGGCGCTAAGACCGAAGGAAACAAGCGGCAGCGGGGGTGCCCTTTTGTTTGGTTACTTTATTTTGGGCACGCAAAATAAAGTAACTCGCTAGTCGCGCGAAATCGACTTATTTCAACTTCAAAACTGCCCCTCTCACCACCCCCCCTCCCGCACGCGGGCGGGGGAACAGAAGGTGGATTCTTCGCTACGCTCAGAATGACAAGCCCACCGTCATTGCGAGGAATGCAATGACGAAGCAATCCATAAGCCAAATACTAGATTGCCGCGCCAAAAATAAACCTTTGGCTCGCAATGACAATCAACGTGGATTCCCACTTTCATGGGAATGACGAGACTTTAAAGAGTTATTAATAAAAAAGCCGCTTTTCAGCGGCTTTTTACTACAACTTATCAGACCAAATTAGTCTTTAGAAGCACGTTTACGCTCATGCTCAAGCAAGTAACGTTTACGGATACGGATTGTTTTTGGTGTAATTTCCACCAATTCATCATCATCAATAAACTCAACCGCTGATTCTAATGTTAACGCAATTGGCGTAATCAAACGCACCGCTTCATCAGTACCGGATGAACGCACGTTGGTCAGTTGTTTACCTTTAATCGGGTTCACAATCAAATCATTATCGCGACTGTGAATACCAATCACCATGCCTTCGTACAATTTATCACCCGGCACCGCAAACATTTTGCCGCGGTCTTGCAATTTCCACAGCGCATAAGCCACCGCTTCGCCATGCTCAGATGAAATCAACACACCGTTACGACGGCCTGGCATGTCGGCTTTGACTGGTGCGTATTCATCAAAAATATGCGCCATTAAGCCAGTACCGCGGGTTAACGTTAAAAATTCACCCTGGAAACCAATCAAGCCACGCGCTGGAATTCTGTACTCTAAACGTGTACGGCCATTGCCGTCCGATTCCATATTAATCATGTCACCACGGCGGCGGCCCAGTTCTTCCATCACCGCACCTTGGTTATCATCTTCTAAGTCCACCGTTAAAA
>DASWSZ010000086.1:0-14239 GCA_036402395.1 Methylophilus sp. | reverse complement strand
CCGGAAACGCAGGCTGCGTGGTATCTGCTGGTTCGACGGGCGTTACTGATTTAGCAGTCTGCACTATGGCCGGCTTGCTAATATTGGCATTTTGTAAGTTGTTACTGCTTGGGCTCGTTGCGGCTGATATTACAGAATCTGATTTTGTAGATGTTTGCGTTGTGGCGACCGCTGGCGCCGCGCTGGCTGGCTTGCGCAATATGCGGGTGATATTCATACTTTTATCTTCATGAATAATCAGCTTGCCTATGGGCTTGACCATCTGCAGCTCTGCCATATGCACACGGTTCGGGGCTAATGACACTTGCAGACTGTCGCTACTGACACGCTCCCAGCCTAAAAAAGGGGTATTGCTGGCTTCTTCTAATATAGACAATTGGTTGACGCTAAAGCCACCCTTAAACGCCAGCGCCAAGTCTTGACCTTGCTTTAACGAGAGCTGGCCAGCCACGTCGGTCTTGCCATCATTCAGTTTAAGCAAGGCCACTTGGTTGATATACGGGGCAAATGGTTTAAGTGATAGCCCGGCTAATTTTACTGTTAAATCGGCCTTAAGCGGCGACGGTGTGAGCTTGCCTTGCAGTTTAAACTGACCGCCTTCTTTGATTTGGAACGCTGCATTTATAGGTACTGCGCGTGCCAGATCCAGTGAGGGGTTTTGTAACGCCAACTGGGCTTGTTCTATCGTCATGTTAAGCGGCGTGGCCAGGCGACGGTCTTCAATTTGCAAGCGACTATCCGTCAGCGCTAACTTTTTCAATGCCACTGCCCAGTCATGGTCAGAGGATTTGACTTTGGCTTGGTTGGATTTGCTACTGTGCAGCGGTATGCTGGCAGCTGGCTGCAAAATAGTGTGCCAGTTGAGCGCTTCATTGTCTTGTATGAGCGCAGTGTTTAAACCAGCCAATACTAGTGATTCTGCAGCCATGCTGTGCTTGGCCAAGTTAAGGCTACCTTGGTTGAGCGTGATGTTGCGTAGCGTCGCCACGGGCTGTTTTTCTAAGCTTGAGTGCGCGCTAATGCCGTTGGCTGTACTGTGTAATTGGCTGATATTGACATGGCCATCGGGCATGTCCAATGCAAACCCTATATTCATATCGGCTACTTTTAATTGTAATGGCTGCACAAAACTGAGGTCTTGGTAATGCACACGCAAATGCTGCAGTTGAATATCGTCTATGCTGAGTTGAAATGGTTGGGGGGTATTGTTGCTTGCGGCTTCTGATTCCGCGTTTGCAGGCTGGCTAGGCGTAGTAGTTTCGGTGGGCGTCACCTCAGCCACCGCCAATTGCCGAGGCGATTCAGCACTGGCAAACGCTTGCGCCCAATCAATATTGCCTTTAGCGTCACGGCTGGCATTCACCACACCTTGTGGCAGCAGGATGTGGGCAATGCTGGCGCGCTGCTCCGCCAAGTTAAACGCTACTTGTTTGATGTCCAGCTGCGGCAAAGTGAGCAAGGGTTGCTGGCCTTTGCTGATGCCTAAGGTGTTGAACGATGCATTTAAATCGTCAAATTGCACTTGTGTGCGGTCGTCTAGCGTTATTGCCAACTTGGGCAACGTCGCGGCCGATTGCTTAAGGCTGAGTGTTGCTTCTTTGCCTTGTTGTAGCTGCACCTCCTCCAGCTTAAATGCGATATTGTCTAACTGTAATGCCGCATGCTTTTGCATAGAAAAATCGAGTTGCGCGCTGGTGATGGCAGCATGTTTGACCTTGAGCGGGCCACTGCCGGCGACGTCACCTGCTAAGTTGTCGACGCCTAATACCAGCTGTTTTAATTGCAGCTTGGGTTTGTCTTGCACCAAGGCAAAGTCATAAGCAAAACTGGCTTGCATGTCCCCGCCGCTGGCCATAAATGGCAAGGTGTTGCCTTGAACAATCCGCATCAGCTTGGCCAATTGTATCTGCGCGATGGCAATTTCCCCTTTGGACACCACAGGGTTTACCCCAACGCTGCCTTTCCATTTTAGGCTGCCGCCTTGCTCTGGCAAGTTGGCGGCAATTAAATAGTTCCCGCGGTCTTTTGGTAAGGTTGAAAAGCCATCCAAGGCCAAGTCTAATGGCGCGAGTTCAGCCTTAAATACTTGCGGACGGTTAGCATCGGTATACGTTATATTGCCTTTTACCAGCGCAATATGTTCGATGACGACGCGCGCAATGCTGTCACTGGGTGGTGTTTTGTCTTCGTTTAATTTGGCGATTACATCTGACCAGTTGAGTTTGCCTTGCGCGTCTATAGCAATGGTGGCTTGCGGTTGCGTGATGCTGATGTCTTTGAATTTCCATGCCCAATCGAATAGCCCGCTCACTTCAAAATCGACCACCAGCTTGGCGACGCTGGCTAAGGGCGCGCCATTTGTTTGTGCAAGTTTAAAATCGCGGATGGTGGTGGTTAAGCGTAAGGGGTCAAAGCGTACTTCACCTACACTGGCTACGCTGGCCAGTTGTGTTTCGGCAATCCAAGGCACTAGGCGTTTGGCCAATGGATTCACGGCAAAATATGCGAATAATAGGTAGGCTAGGCATAGGCTAGCTATGATGATGACGGCACGGCTGCTGAAGATCTTGGCTATGATGGTTTTATGCATGGTTTGTATGTGCATGGTTTGTATGTGCATGGTTGGCATCTACATGTAGCTGGTTTAAAAGCATATTGTTTAATACAAGTAAGCAATGGTTTAGCTATTATAAGCGTACTCACGTAAGCACAATGTTAAAGCCTATTAAGCCCATGACCCTTACATTGCCGATTAACGATAAGCCGATTCCGCCCACAGTACGGCTTCTATTTGGTAGGCCATCACCTGTTTAAGCGTCAAGCCTAGCGTTTGCGCCGTAGTTGCAATCACCTCATGATCGTCCTGCTCGCAGGCTATTGCCAATGCCAGATACGGCGCGTAAGTGCCGGTGCGCTCTAACAGTGCCTCCACCACCAACGGCGGTAAGCTGATTTCTGCTAGTATTTTTTCCATAGGCGTGCACAGCAATACATCCAGCAATGAAAATACACACGCAATAAACAATTCATCGCGCGCATGGCTAGGCAGTGATGCAGTCGCACACAGCTCGGCCAGTCGTGCCCGCACCAAGGCGTTTTCCATGAGCGCTACATCCAGTGGATGGCCATGCCCACTGGTGAACAGCAGCATGGTTAACCACCTAAATATAGCTTGACGGCCTAAAAAGTGTAAGGCCTGTTCTAACCCAGTCACTTTAGTGCTGGCGCCAGCCCCTGCGCTGTTGCAATAGCGCATCAGTTTAAAAGACAGGGTTGGGTCTTGCTTAAACACCTGCACCAGCGCTGCGTCATCGTCGTCTTGGCGTACCACATTGAGTAATTTCAGGATATTGAGACGCGCCACATCCATGGCGGGCGCAGTCCATGTGCGCATGCTAGATACAAAGCTGCCTTGGAAAAAATCAAACGGCAGCATGGTACACACATTAAACTCATCTAGTTGCCTAATATTAGTGGCTACCATGCTAGCGTGCTGCGCTTGTTGCTGGATAGCCACCACCTGGGCTTTGATGGTCAGTAAGTCATTGTCGCCTATGTTAATCAACACATCATCTGCCAGCGCGATAAACGGCGCTAGCCCACTCTGCGTGATATCGCCTTGCAGCGCAATGCGCGCTCCAGCCTGTTTAAGCGCTTGGCATTGTGCTAAATGCATGTCTGCTTGGCTTAATAATGTGCTTAAATTGCTGATGACAATCACCAGCCCATGCTTGGGTAGTAGCTTTAATATGGGGCTAGCCAGTGCGCTGGGCGAGAGGCTAATAAAAGTCAAACGCTTGCCGAGCAAACGCTGGATATCCATCTCTAACAGGTTCATCAGCAACATGTCATCACACAAACTCTGAATCACTTCAGAGTGCCTGCGCACATTGTACGTCAACGAAAAAGCGTATCCTGCCACTTTTTGTGCGCGATTAAGCACGGCCTCGCGGCAGACTGCGGATGGTGGCAAGGCCTGCGGCGCTTGCGCTAAATTTTGCGGTTGTGCGGCAGTGTGTGGTGGTTGTAGTGTGTGTTTTAAGGGCGTGAGCGCATTGAGTCTTGCCAACTTAAGCTTGGAGGCTTGGCGGGTAGAGGGCGCGCGTGCTTTGGATGAACCCTGACCTGTGAGTAATGCAATCAAGCGCTTCAACATAAGGTGCGCAATCCAGTCATCCCAATGCGATGCTATAAATAATATCAAACTAGGCTGGCGATGGCTATTCAAAATTCCACCATACCAGCCTAGCCGCGGCAGTAGGTGTTTGCACTTAAGCTATGTGTGAATAGTGCATGCGCTAAGCTTATTTGTTGTAGCATGGAATTATTCGATGGCAGAAGGCGTCTTTTAACTGTGGCGTTTATCCGCCGCTGTACCTGATGACCCAATTAATTAACTAAAGGATGGACACCATGCAAGCATTTTGGAACGAGGTCATGATTGCAGAATCTGACCACACCGTAGAATTAGAAGGCAATCACTATTTCCCATTAAGCGCCCTCAAGCCGGAATTTTTTACAGACAGCACGCATACCAGTACATGTAGCTGGAAAGGCTTGGCCAATTATTTTAATGTGGAAGTGGGCGGTAAACAAAACCCCAACGCTGCATGGATATACAAAACGCCAAGTAGTGCCGCAGCTGAGATTGCCAACCATGTGGCGTTTTGGAAAGGCGTGGTTGTGAAGCGCTAATGTGTCACGCCCAGCCCTATTTAACTTAATGCAACCTTGTGAGCGCCTATGTCAGCCAGCAAAACAGCCAATCACTTCCATACTGTAGCAGACACGCCAGCGACAGCACAGACGCCAGACACTGGCAAACTAGACACGCATTTAAGCCGATACCTAAAGGTGCGGCGCGCCACGGTGGCGATTTGTGCCCCACTGGCCATTGAGGATTTTACGGTGCAACCCACTGCCGAGGTCAGCCCGCCCAAATGGCATTTGGCACATGGCAGTTGGTTTTTTGAAACGGTGATTTTGAGTAAGTTTAAGCCAGATTACCAAGTGTTTAATCCGCACTATACGGCGCTGTTTAATTCGTATTACAAAGCCTTGGGCACCCATACGCGCCAGTCCGAGCGGGGCCATTTGTCTAGGCCCACCGTCAGCGAAATCATGCAGTATCGCGCTTGTGTGGATGCGCAAATGGTGGAGTATATGGCGCAACACACGCTTACCGATGAGTTTATTGCGTTGCTGGAGATAGGCTTGCACCATGAGCAGCAGCATCAGGAGTTGTTATACATGGATATTCTGACTATCTTTAATAGCAACAGCGTGCAGGTGCAGTATAGCCAAGCTGCATTGCCGCCATCGCCGCCGGCAGCCAGCAGTTGGACATCTTTTGCGGAAGGCATATATGAGATTGGCCATGACGGTACTGGATTAGATGATCAGACGTTTTCCTACGATAACGAACGGCCACGCCACAAGCATTATCAATATGGCTTTGCACTGCGCGATAGCGTAGTCACCAATGGCGATTTTTTAGCCTTTATGGCGGCCGATGGTTACCGGCAAGCGCAGTATTGGCTAAGCCAGGGCTGGGATTGGGTGAGCCAGCAACAGCTGCAATGCCCGCTGTATTGGCGGCAGCTAGACGGTGCTTGGTATGAATACACCTTACATGGTTTATTGCCACTAGACCTGAATCGACCCCTAGTGCATATCAGTTATTTCGAAGCTGACGCCTTTGCCAATTGGCAGCAATGTCGCTTACCCACCGAGCATGAGCTAGAGATTTTTTTAGCCGCAGCGCCTGTTCCCACTGCGCCTGTTGCCGATGTCTTTCATCCCTATAACGCTAATGCCGCGGCTGGCCAAGTCTGGTGCTGGACGCGCAGCCAGTACGCGGCTTATCCGCGCTACCACGCGTTTGATGGCTTGCTGAATGAATACAACGCTAAATTTATGTGTAACCAGTTTGTCCTGCGTGGCGGCTGCATTGTGACGCCAGCTGACCATTACCGCCCAAGCTACCGTAACTTTTATTTGGCCCAGCAACAGTGGATGTTTTCTGGCATACGCTTGGCCCAAGACACGATTTAAACACATGATTTAAGCATACGCTTTAAAAACACATGACAAGATAGGATTTAAGGACACGTTTTGAATATCACCAATTTACTCGCCCACACCGCGACTACCCAGAGCTTAGATGCTTTTGCCATTGATGTGCTAACTGGCTTAAGTGGCCATCCTAAGTCTATGCCTGCGCAATATTTTTATGACGATATCGGCAGTGAGTTATTCCAAAAAATTTCGCAGCATGCAGATTATTATCCGACCAAAACGGAATTTGCTATTTTGGCGCAAGCGGCAGCGCTTATACCCAGCCTGCTGCCAGAACAAGAAATAGACATCATAGAGCTGGGCGCCGGTGACGGCCATAAAAGCAAGCTGCTGATTGATGGTTTTTTGGCGCAGGGTCGCAAAGTGAATTTTTACCCGATAGATATTTCTGAAAAAGCCATGCAGCAGCTGGGCGATAACTTTGTAGAAAGCAGCCAACTCAGCATCCATGGCATCGTGGCGGATTACTTCACAGGCTTGCACCACCTTAAGCGCATGTCCAGCCACCCCAAGTTGGTGCTGTTTTTAGGCTCTAATATAGGCAATTTTAATCGGTCGCAAAGCCAGGAATTTCTCAAAAAAGTATGGTTGTCGCTCAATGCCGCTGACCATGTGTTGATCGGCTATGATTTAAAGAAAGCCACGCAGTTGCTCAATCGCGCCTATAACGATAGTGCTGGCTTAACCAAAGCCTTTAATTTGAATTTATTGCATAGAATGAATAAAGAATTAGGCGCCAATTTTGACGTGAACAGCTTTGAGCATTACGGTTTTTATAACCCGAGCAGCGCCGCCATGGAGAGCCATTTAATCTCGCTACGCACACAAGAGGTGTACATTGCGGCACTAGAAAAGCACTTCCATTTTGCGCAGTTTGAGCCTATGCATGTCGAGTCTTCCTATAAATTTACCTTGCAAGACATCGGCAACTTGGCCGGGCATAACGGCTATAAAATCAAACATCACTTTAGTGATGATAACGATTATTTTATGGATGCGCTTTGGCAGGTGCAGCATAAAGAATAGCCTGCTACTATCACGCAAGACTTGACCACACATGAATTGCACGCCCTATGCCACCTAGTTACGATTTTGATGATGACATTTCACGGGACGGTAGCGCCAGCCTAAAATACGATGCACGGCAGGCGCTATTTGGCCGTGCCGATGTAGTGCCGTTATGGGTGGCAGACATGGATTTTGCCGCACCGCCAGCGGTCACACAAGCACTGGTGGCGCGTGCGCAGCATCCTATTTATGGCTATACGCAATATCCAGACAGCCTGTATGAAGCTTTAACGACTTGGCTGGAACGACGTCATGGTTGGCAGGTGCAGCGTGAATGGATCGTGATGTGCCCAGGCGTGGTGCCGTCGCTGTATGCCACTATCCAAGCGCTGACCCAGCCAATTGAAGCCGTTATTATTCAGCCGCCGGTGTACTTCCCATTTTTCTCCGCCGTGCACGATACGGGTAGGCGATTGCTGGAAAATCCGCTGAAGTTGGACGGCAACGATTACACCATTGATTTTGCCCATTTTGAAGCCTGTGCCGCACAAGCCAGTATGCTGCTATTTTGCTCACCGCATAATCCAGTGGGCCGGGTGTGGAAACAAAGCGAGTTGAATTCTTTATTGCACATTGCGCGTGAATACCATCTGACCATATTATCTGACGAAGTGCATGCTGACTTGGTTTACCCAAACCATCAACATCAGGTGCTTGCTAAGTTGTGTGATGACTTACCCATCATCACCGCCGTCGCACCCAGCAAAAGCTTTAATGTGGCGGGCTTAAATTTATCGGCCTTGATTATCCCTCATGCCGAACAACGCGCCGCGGTCAGTCAGGTGTTTAGTCATTTTCATATCAGCGCCGCCAATCCGTTTAGTATTGCAGCGTTTGAGGCGGCTTACCGTGGCGGCGAGGCGTGGCTAGACGCGCTGTTGCTGTACTTAAACGAAACACGCGCATTTGTTACTGATTTCGTCGCCCAGCATTTACCTAACATACATTTGATACCAACTGAAGGCACCTATTTATTGTGGTTGGATTGTCGCGCGTTGGGCATGACCGATGCTGAACTGAAACAGTTTTTTGTGCAGCAAGCTGGTGTGGGCTTAAGCCAAGGCTTGCAGTTTGGTGCGCAGGGCAGTGGGTTTATGCGGATGAATATCGCTGCACCTCGACATGTTATCCATATGGCGTTAGAACGTATCCGATTAGCACTTAGTTAGGCTGGTACTGCTTGCCTGTAATCACTAGGGTGCTAAATAAAGTAATCAATGGCTTGCTGCCCAAACATCCATAGCACTACCACATAGGCGGTAAAATACAGCACAGTGAGCAGCAACCACATCAGCGAAAAAAACAGCATCAAGCCATCATCTTCTAGCTCACCTATGCCATAAAACAAAATCGCCAAGCCAGGCAGGGCGTTATTGAGTGGCAATGGAATAGGAAACGGAATCGCCATTAGCAAGCCTGCCGCCAATAAAATAGAGCCGCTCAGGCGTTGGCCGGTTAGGCCCGTCACCCAATGTTGTAACCTAGGTTTGGTGAATTTACGGCACCAGCTAATAATCCGCAGGCCTATGCGTATCATCAGGCCTAGCGTTTTTTCGTGCATCTCCACTGCGCGTAAACGCGCCGGCAGTACTGGCGATTCGTGACTGCGCAGCAGTTGCAAACCCAACACCATAAATGCCATGCCGCCGACCACCGTAAACGGGCCCAAGGGGACGGGCTGGATAAAGGGCAGCACTAGAATAATGGCGATAAATGCATAGGCAGATTCATCTAGGCTATCGACCAGTTCACCTACGGTGACTGGGCGTTGTTTAGCCAGCGCTTGAAAAGCGTGCAGTGTATTGACTAAGGTTTGGTAATCGCACATGGTGGCTAGGGTTTAAATGAATCTCAATGGGTCACTCATGTTGGGCTGGTTAAGTCTGTTAATAGTTAACCAGCGTGATATTACCTGAATTAAGTGCGCGCCAACCATCTGATTGACTTCGCAAGGCAAAAGCCCCAAAAACGCTGCTTTATCAGGCTTATACAAGACTAGCAAATCATATAAAATAATGAGTATGCTGATCACGCATTTATACGCTGATGAAATATGCTGGCCTGATAGTCGTCACCATCAGATGACCAATCAAGACCTGATAAATAAGGCGCGCAAAGAAGGCAAGGCCTATTATTCAGACCATGATCAAGTCTATACATTAGACGGCACCGAGGCGGTGCAACTGGCGAATGTGCGTATTGCACTTGAAGTGCCGCATGAAGAGCGGGCTTATTCTTATTTGCTGGAATGCAAATGGGATGCCCAAGCGCAGAGCCGTTACATTCAACTCAAGCACATTAACCTTAACTTAACCCACAACATGAAGGGCGATAGTTTTTTTGACTTTATTGGCAAATGGACGCGACCATGCGACCGTATTTATTTGCAGTGTCCAGCTGAACACATACAGTACGCGCTAAGGCGCGGCGCTTCTAGTGATGTCGATGGTCAATTATTTGTGCCGACTTGGCATGCTGCGGTTAAAGATATGAACTACGTCATTGAAAGCGTATGCCGCTGGCTGCCAACGACGCATCCGCTGTACCGCCAGTTTAACTCGGTGGCTGAATCTGCACGCCATTTCATGACCTGTGGTCAGCCTAGCCTCAGTGAATATTTATCCGAAGAATTTGAATATTTGATGCAAGAAGTCGCCAAAGGCACCACTGCCACCAGCGGCATTTATGTAGTGCGTGGTTTTAACGGGGCATGGTTTAAAGATAAAGCGTGGGATGCCGAGTAGTGGCTGCCCTATGACGTCTTTTGTCTATAGGTTTCACCACGTCATGTATTCACTAACACATCTTTAAACCAAGCCATGGTTGACGATTTAAATTGACGATGGATTGCCGCTCCTGCTTAAACAGCGCGGTACTGCCTAGGCAATACGCTTAATTTCTAACAGCCCGCTATCATTCACTCAATAGCAGCACAATCTCTTTTATACTGTTGGGCAAAATACTCATTAATCAATATTAGACCCCATTCAAAGAGATCCTTGCTATGCATCCAAACCAAGCTGTTGCGCCCAAGACCATTTACCTTAAAGATTACACCCCAGCGCCTTATCTGGTGACGCAGGTTGACCTCAACTTTGATTTGTTTGAGCAGAAAACCATCGTGACCTCTGCTGTGCGCTACGTTAAAAATCCGGCGAGCGATGCAACAGATTTACTACTCAATGGCCAAGACCAGACCATTATTGCTGTAGCGTTGGATGGCCTAGCATTTGATGGCTATACCTTAAGTGATGGTTTAATGACGCTGGCCAATCCAGGCGCGGAATTTACCCTGACCATCACCTCGGAAATTGACCCCGCCGCCAACACTGCGCTGGAAGGGTTGTATCAATCGCAAGGTACGTACTGCACACAGTGCGAGGCCGAAGGCTTTAGGCGCATCACTTATTTTCAAGACCGCCCTGATGTATTAAGCCCATTTAAGGTACGCATAGAAGCGGAGCAAAGTCGCTACCCAGTGTTGCTATCTAATGGTAATTTGATTGAACAGGGCGAGCTGGATAATGGCCGCCACTTTACTGTGTGGCATGATCCATTCCCCAAACCGTGCTATTTGTTTGCGCTGGTGGCGGGTGATTTAGTACGTATAGAAGATACTTTTACAACGATGTCGGGTCGCCATGTGGATTTACATATTTATGTGCGCGCCGGTGACGAGCAGCAGTGTGACCATGCTATGCAATCGCTAAAAAAATCCATGCGTTGGGATGAAGAAAAATACGGCCGCGAATACGCCTTGGAACTATTCAATATTGTGGCGGTGAGTGACTTTAATATGGGCGCCATGGAAAACACCTCGCTCAATATTTTTAATACCGCGCTGGTGTTAGCGCAGCAAGCTACCGCTACCGATAATGATTTTATGAGTGTTGAAGGCGTGGTGGCGCATGAGTATTTTCATAATTGGACTGGTAACCGTGTCACTTGTCGGGATTGGTTTCAGCTCTCGCTCAAAGAAGGCTTTACTGTATTTAGAGATCAAGCCTTTAGTGCGGATATGAATTCAGCTGCGGTACAGCGCATTGATGATGTCAACACTTTACGCAGGTTGCAATTTTCTGAAGATGCCAGCCCGCTGGCGCATGCGGTACAGCCGGACCAATTTATAGAAATCAGTAATTTCTACACCAAAACCGTCTATGACAAAGGCGCTGAGCTGATACGCATGCAGCATACCTTGCTGGGTGAGGCCACCTTCCGCAAGGCTACAGATTTGTATTTTGCGCGCTATGATGGTCATGCCGTGACGTGTGATGACTTTGTGCAGTGCATGGCCGATGCCTCTGGCCGTGATATGAGCCAGTTTTTCTTGTGGTACAAGCAAGCCGGTACGCCTATTTTAAATGTCAGCAGCCACTACGATGCAGCACAACAGACTTACACCTTAACGCTTAAACAACATCAGCCTGATACCGCTGGGCAAACCAATAAACAGCCGCTACTGATTCCTGTAGCGGTTGGTTTGTTGGATGAAGCTGGCAATGAAACGCACGGCACGCAAGTGCTAGAAATGACAAAGGCGGAGCAAGCGTTTACGTTTATGCAGGTTAAATCAAGGCCAGTGCCGTCTATCTTGCGTGGCTTTTCTGCGCCGGTAAAACTGATGACAGACTTAACGGATGACGATTTGCGTTTGTTACAGTTAAAAGATAGCGATGGCTTCAATAAGTGGGAGGCCGGCCAAACGTTGGCGCTACGCGCGATTGCAAAGACAATGGCCAATGCTGACGCCGACATCTCGCAATTTGTCGCTGATATCGGCATCATGATTGCGCAGGGGCTAAATGAAGAGGGCGATAAAGCATTATTAGCCCGCGCGCTGACTTTGCCCGGTATTGCTGTGATTTCTCAAACGCAAACCGTGATAGACCCTGCTGCCATCGACCATGCGCGTAGCCATATCCTCAAAGCCATTAAGCAAGCGCACAAAGCAGATTTGCAGCGCTTGTATGCAGCCAACAAAAGTCATGGCGAATTTTCTATTTCAGCAGAGGCGATGGGGCGCAGAGCCTTACAAAATGCCGTGTTGGAATTGCTTACAGTGACTAATGGCACTGGCTGTGCCGCGCTAGCCAAAGCGCACTATATGCAGGCCGACAATATGACGGACAGCGTGGCGGCTTTGGCCTGCCTAGCAGACAGTACACAGCCCGAACGTGACGAAGTGCTTGCAGATTTTTACACCCGCTTTCAACAATATCCGTTGGTGGTGGATAAATGGTTTTCACTGCAAGCCATTGCTAATCGCGATAGCTTATTTGAGGACTTTGCCGCGTTACGCCAGCATGCCGAGTTTAATATTAAAAACCCGAATCGCGTACGCGCATTGTATTCGGCATTTGCCATTAATAATCCGGTCAAGTTCCATGACACCAGCGGATTAGGCTATGCGCTGCTAAGGGATGTGATTATTGAATTAAACACCATTAATCCGCAGATTGCCGCGCGACAAGTCACCCCATTACGTGAATGGAAACGCTATACACCTGCATTGCAAGTGCAAATGCAAGCGGCGCTACAAGCAATTTTAGCCACCCCAAACTTATCTAACGATGTGTTTGAAATTGTCAGCAAAAGTTTACAAGGCTAGCCTGCGTTTGCGATAAACAATCTGCTTGCATCATGTCGCCTTATTGGCGACGTTATGCAGCGGTATCACTGCTTACGGAAACAGCACATGCCCGGTTGGCCACACGCCAGCATAGTCAACTTCAGGATGTTTTTCTGTTACCAGTTTGCAAATATCCTGAACGCGATGAAACGGCGCATTCACAATCATCAGCACTTGACCTTTAGCAATTTTGCTTTCAAATCGCTTCAACTGTGAATTGGGAATATTCGTAGCGACGATGGCTGTCCATAGACCGCCAGCCAATAAGCCTACCATGGTGCAAATGATGACAGTGGCTGAAATGGGGATGGGTTTGGTATACCACCAAGTCGGAATGGCGATGGACACCAGCCCAGCCGCCAAACCAGCAATAGCGCCTAAGCCTGTACCTACTTCCCAGCCTTCTATCAAACCACTACGTTCAGACACGGCGGCCTCAGGTAAATCGCCCATGGCCGTGCCTGGCTTGGCTAAAAAATGGATACGCTCAGCATTCACGCGGGCGAGCAACAACTCGTTGAGCATATTATGGGCACTGTCTACATCGGGTAACATAAAATATAGTCGACGATTCATCATGGTCTCCCTACATAGTTACGTTAAGTACTGGTCTCAGTACTGGGCTATGTGCAACATTGTGCAGATAAGCGCAATGTTGCACACCAATTTATTAGGCTCATAGACTGAACAAAAGTTCTTTTTTACGCTCAATCTTGTATGCCAGTGCTGCTTAGCTGAGAGGCCAAGTTTGCTAGTTGACTCAACCAACATGGCTGTTGAAGTGTTTGTCTGTCATGCGCCTCTGCACAATAGCACGCACATAGCATGGTCTATTTTTTTTCTTCATATATGTGAATCTGTTATGTGCTATAACGCACAGTGGAGCGTGTAGGCTGCTGATAATATAAAACACTAAAATATAGTGCATTAATGTATAGATACCATACTATCAAAAGGACTGCGTATGCTTTGGCAAGACATAGAAACCCATTGGCACGTTATTAAGCCCAATATCAAGCTGCATTGGGATAAACTGAGCTATCAGCAACTGAGCATGGTAGCGGGTGATCGTGCACGTTTCTCGCGTTTGATTCAAGACATATATGGCATAGATCAACAAGAAGCTGAGCAACAATTGTCTGCTTGGCAACAACAACAAATTAATATTAATGGTCACTTTTTTAGTACTCAACCGGTCATCCACTAAAACGATCACTTAACCAGCAGGTGATATTCATTGCCAGCATTAGAAGATTATGCTGGTGGTGAGGCGTCCATCTCGTTTAAATAGCTAACTCCAAGACCACCAAACGCAAGTGGCTAATATCTTTAGGTGAACACTGAGTCACTCAAGTTCACAGTCGCTCAAGTTCACAGTCGCTCAAGTTCACAGTCGCTCAAGTTCACAGTCGCTCAAGTTCACAGTCGCTCAAGTTCACAGTCACTCAAGTTCACAGTCGC